>JAFAWL010000469.1 GCA_019241805.1 Actinomycetota bacterium | reverse complement strand
CGCTGGTGGTGCAACCGGCCGGCACGCAGGTATTCGACGCCGGTCACCCGCCCCTGCTCGTCGTCGACGCTCACGCGCGTCACCATGGAATCCGGGCGAATCTCCGCTCCGTGCGCCAGCGCGTCGGGTATGTGCGTGATCAGTGGACTGGCCTTGGCGTTGACCTTGCAGCCCTGCAGGCAGAAACCGCGATAGATGCAGTGCGGACGGTTGCCGAAACGCCCGTTGGGAATCGCGACCGGCCCGACGCGCGTCTCGATGCCGACGGCCCGCGCGCCGGCGAGGAACGTCAACCCGTTGCCGCTGACCTGGTGCGGACTGTGGGGGTAGCTATGGGGCTCGCCCCACGGCCAGTCCTCGCCGGCCACGGGCAGCTCCTGCTCGATGACCGCGTAGTACGGACGCAGGTCGTCGTAGTCGATCGGCCAATCAGCGCCGACCCCGTCCTGGGTGAACGTGCGGAAGTCCGAGGGATGAAACCGCGGCGTATATCCGGCGTAGTGCACCATCGAGCCGCCGACACCCCGCCCGGAGTTGTTCGAACCCAGCGGCACCGGGTCGTTGCCACCGATCTGCCGGGGATCGGTCCAATACAGGGTGTGCGAACCGCGCTCGTCGCTGACCCAGTCGCGATCCGGATCCCAGAACGGTCCGGCGTCGAGGCAGACCACCCGCCAGCCGGCGCGCGCCAGACGTTGCGTGAGCACCGCCCCGCCGGCGCCGGCTCCCACCACGACAAGATCGACCTCGTCACCATCGGCATAGCGGCGCATGTCGGAGCGCAGGCGGTGTCCAGCGCGTTGCCCGTCGTTCGGGATGAGCCAAGCCGACTCGTTGCGGCGGCGAAGCGCGGAGTAGTCGCTACGCATCGCCGAGCAGACCCTCGTGTCGATGTCGGGCCGATTCGACCCGATCGGCGAACGGCACCGGGTCGATATCGACGCCGTCTGCCCTCTCCCACTTCTCACGGGCATCGATACCGGGGTTCAGGTAACCCCGGGGATAAGCCGGACCGGGAAATCCCATCTCATTCCATGCCCAGGGATGCGAATAAAACGCCGTGCACGCATAGCGCGTCCACAGGCTCCATACGTGCTTGGCCGACCAGCCGTGCCATGCCTGCTCATCGGAGGACAGGTCCTGCACGTGCTGGATCACGGCCGCCTGTTCGCCGCGATTCAAGCGGGCCAGGCCACGACCGTGCGAGTACCTCTGCGCATCCTCGTCGAGAAAGTGAAGCGATCCGCGCCAGGCCTCACCGTCTTCGGGTAGGTCGTCGTAGTGCCAACCGTCGGTTTCGCCCACAGCGAGTCGCTGGTCGATCATCTCCAGGATGGGCACGCGCGGTTCGTCGTCCTGCTCCAACAATAAATCCAGTAGCGGGCGCGCTATCGCCACCTCATCCACTGAGAAGAAGGCCAGATCGCCTGGAGGCATCAACCGGCCCAGCACGACGCCCGCGGTCACGTCGTCCCATTGATCAACAGAGTCGAGCACGTCGAAGTCGCCGAATCGTCCGCGGTTCTGCGGGGTGACCGCTCGCGACGACGGGTCGCGGTACGGCATCAGTCCGCGACGGACGGGGCGGGGCTGGGTGCGCGCCCCTCCCGGCGAAGGAGCGACGCCAACAGGCCCATCCCGCCGACCAATGACGCGAGCAACGGCGCGAAGACCGGCGGTCCCGATTCGAGGTTGTAGCGGGTGAAGCCGCCAGGTCGCTGGCGCACGCCGCGCAGATGGAGGTACGTGCCCTGCACGCCGTTGACGACGATCGCTGCGGACGCCAGCGGGAGGACGGTGTGTGCCGCCCGCCGTGAGAAGACCGCAGCCAAACCGGCCGGCACGGCGGTGGGCACGACGACGATCGGCCACCACATCATCTTGTTGCCGAAGCTGGCCCCGTCGTGTGAAAGGTAGATCTCGGCGGTCGTGACGACGGCGCCGGCCGCAGTGAGAGCGGAAAGGCTCCGCTCGAAGCGGCCCGTCCGAACGTCGGTGATCGCCCGCTCGACCAGCCCACTACTCATCCTCGTTACCCGTCGCCCTTCTGTCCGGGAAGCAATTGCTGCACCTTCTGCTTCAAGCCCTGCTTGGCGAAGCCCCAGCGATCCTCGTCACCGTGCAGGACGGCCCCGGCCAATGCTTTGATCTGGTCGAAGGTGGCGTGCGGGGGGATGGGCGGCACGTCCGGATCGCAGCGGACGTCGAGCACGGTCGGCCGGTCAGCGGCCAACGCCTTATCCCAGGCGCTGCCGAGCGCATCCGTCTGCTCGATGTTGATCCCGTTCAAGCCGAGTCCGCGCGCGAAGGCGGCGTAGTCGACATCAGGCAATGTCTGAGACTCGGCGAACTTGGGCGCGCCTTCCATGGCTCGCATCTCCCAGGTGACCTGGTTCAGATCGTCGTTGTGCAGCACGGCGACGATCAGTCGCGGGTCGCTCCACTGCCGGTAGTAGTGCGCCACGGTGATCAGTTCGGCCAGACCGTTCATCTGCATGGCCCCGTCACCGACCAGCGCGATCGTCGGTCGGTCGGGATGCGCCCACTTGGCGCCGATGACGTACGGGACGCCGGGCCCCATCGTCGCGAGCGTGCCCGAAAGCGAGCCGCGCATCTGACCCCGGAAGCGCAAGAGCCGGGCGTACCAGTTCGCGGCGCTACCCGAGTCGGATGCGATTATCGCGTTGTCGGGAAGGCGTTGTGATAATTCCCAGAAGATTCGCATCGGGTTGATCGGGTCGGCGTCGGTCATCGCCTGGCGTTGCATGGTGTCCCACCACGACGCGACGTTCTCCTCGATCTGCTCTCGCCACTTGCGGTCGGTCTTGCGCTCTAGCTTCGGAATCAACGCTTGCAGCGTGGACCGGGCGTCGCCGACCAGATTGAGTTCGTACGGGTAACGCATGCCGATCCACTTGCCCGATCGATCGATCTGAATGGCGCGAGCCTGGTCTAGCGGCGGCAGGAACTGGGTGTACGGGAAGTTCGAGCCGACCGTCAGCAGGGTGTCGCAGTTCATCATCAGCTCGTATGAGGCTGTCGTGCCGAGCAGGCCGATCGAACCGGTCACCCAGGGCAGGTCGTCGGGCAGGACGTCCTTTCCGAGCAGCGCCTTGGCGGCCCCGGCGCCGAGCAGATCAGCGACTTCTGTCAGCTCGCTGACGCAGCCGCGAGCACCCTGCCCTACGAGCAGCGCCACCTTCTCGCCGGCGTTGAGGATGTCGGCTGCCGCCTGGACGCCGTCGCCCGCCGCCGTCTCGGTGGGCAGAGTGAGTCCGGTGCTGGACGGCACCTGCTTGAAGGCATGTTCGGGCGGTTCGTAGGGCAGATCGAAGACGTCCGAGGGAAAGATAAGGCAGGTGGGGGCGTGCTCGGACGCGGCGACCCGGATCGCGCGGTCGATCAGATTCGGCAACTGCTTCGGCACGGTGCACATCTGCACGTAGTCACCGCAGACGTCCTTGAACAGGCTCAGCAGATCGACTTCCTGCTGGTACGACCCGCCCATGGCCGAGCGTTCGGTCTGGCCGACGATGGCGACCACAGGCACGTGGTCCAACTTCGCGTCATACAGCCCGTTGAGCAGATGGATCGCACCGGGGCCGCTGGTGGCCGCGCACACGGCGACCCGGCCGGAGAACTTCGCGTAGCCGACCGCTTCGAACGCGGCCATCTCCTCATGTCGAGCCTGTACGAACTGAGGCTTGTTGTCGGCGCGTCCCCAGGCGGCCAGCAGGCCGTTGATGCCGTCGCCGGGATAGGCGAACACCTGGGCGACATCCCATTCCCGAAGGCGATTGAGCAGGAAGTCGGCAACGGTGTCAGCCATGGTCGCCCCGTACCCAAGCTTTTGCGCTGGATAACCGGGCTCAGAGGATTGCGTCAGTGAGGTCTCAGCTGATCGGCGCGGGCGGGTTATCGTCGGCCAGTCGCCGCGCTGTTTCGATCATTAGCGCGTGCACGAAGGCTTGCGGCAGATTGCCGCGCAATTGCCGTTGCCGCCTGTCGTATTCCTCGCTGAACAAGCCGGTCGAACTACACGCGGCCCGCGTGCGTTCGAACCAGGCTCGGGCCGAGATCGGGTCGCCGTGCGCCTGATGCGAGAGCGCGACGAGGAACCCGCAGAGAAGGAACGAACCCTCGGCCTCGGCCAGCGGCCGCGAGTCGTGACGAAACCGGTAGGCGAATCCGTCGACGGTGAGCTCACGAAGGTACGCCGCGAACGTGCGCTCGGTGCGAGGATCACCCGCCGGCACTGCTGCCCGCAGTGGCGGCACGAGCAGCGCCGCGTCCAGTGCAGCGTCGTCGGCGGCGCGCTGCCACCGACCGTCGGGATGAAGTGCGTGGGCCGCGGTATCGGCGACGATGTGATCGGCCAGTGCGAGCCAGTCCCCGGCCGGTCCGAGTGTCCGGTCGGCGCCGGCCAGGGCTCGCAGCCCGGCGGCGGCAATCAGGCGGCTGTGCGTCCACGCGTGCGGCTCGAGTTCCCAGATTCCGGCGTCGGGTTCGGACCAGCGTCGGGTGACCGCGTCGGCAGCGACTTTGGCGGCACGAGCACCGGCCGAGTCGAGACGGTCGAGCCGGGCGGCGGCGGCGAACAGGAGTAGCGATTCGCCGTAGGCGTCGAGTTGGAACTGGTCCGAGACCCGATTGCCCACCATGTCGGTGCCACCGGGATACCCAGGCAGGCCGAGTCGCTGTTCGTCCGGGACGGGCTGCCCGGAAGTCGTGTACGCCGGGACGAGCCGATCGCCGTCGTCGAGCAGCCGGGCGCCGACGAAGGCGACTGACCGGTCGAGCATCGGAGTGCCTCCGAGGGCCGCGCCGGCCTGGCCGGCGTAGCACTGGTCGCGTATCCACACGTAGCGGTAGTCATAGTTGCGGCCGGCGTCGGCCCGCTCGGGCAGGCTGGTCGTCGCGGCCGCAACCATTCCCCCCGAACGACTGGTCAGCCCGCGTAGCACGGCGGCAGAGTGATGAACCTGCTCGACGGCGAGGACGCCCTCGGGCCGGGTTACTTCCGAACGCCAGCTGGCTTCCGTGGCCGCCCACGCCCGGTCGGCATCTGCCGGCTCGGGGTCCAACGGACTCGTCGAGAGTTCGAGGACAAGATCGCGCGTCTGCCCTGGTTCGAGCCGCACGGTCAGATGGATCTCGCCGTCGCGTTGGCGGCCTCCGGTCCCGCAGCGCAACCGCAGGTGCAATGGACCGCAGCGCGCGGTCCACGCGCCGCCGTGGTGCGTCGCCGGTTCGAGCCGCTGGCGGTCGTACTCGGCCCGCGGTTGCAGAACGATCTCCACGTCGGCCGGCGCGCTGGTCGCCCGGATGCGCCGCAACAGCACGACGCGTTCAGGGTCGCCCGGAAAGGCGAGCGCCTCGCGTGACTCGATCTCACCGTGGTCGGTGACCCAGCGGCTGTGCCAGATGAGCGAGCCGGTTTCGTAGTAACCACCCCACACGAATCGCTCGGAGGGAGTGACCGAGAAGAAGCCGTTTCCACCGATGAGCGAGCCGAAGATCGACCCGCTGTCCCAGCGGGGAGCGCAGAGCCAGACGATCTCTCCGCGAGGACCGACCAAGGCTCCTCGCTCGCCATCGGCCAGCAGTGCGTAGTCGCGCAGGGCACATGGAAAGGGCGCTTCGGTCATGCCGGGGAGCTTCCGACCGCTCGTTGCCGGGCTGCGGCCGCTCCGGCGAGCAGACCTGAAGCCGACGCGACGAGCGCACTGGCCCGCGCGGCCGGCCGGTATTCGGGCCGGGCCCACCCGAGCACGATCATGCTTACGGCATGGGTCGCGTCGACGAGCGCCGCGCCGGTCAGGGTGCGTCGATCCGGTCGAACGGACTCGAGCACCGCTTGGCCGATCATTCGCGCACCGAGCAGGCGGATGACGATGCGCTCGCCTCGTCGAACCGGCCGTTGACCGCCGCCGACCGCTCCGGCAACGCGGCCCGGCGTCACCAGCATCACTGATCCGAGGGTTGCCGTGGTTGCGGCAAGGGTGACGAGCAACGTTGTGCGGGAAAGAGGTTCGGTCATCACGGCGCCTCGGACCTCATCGGCGGCCTGCGAAGTGCACCCTCACCGTCGCCGCCATAGCGCCAGCGCACCCAGCCCGGCCATCACGGCGGCACCGACGCCCACGGTGGCATGGTGTTCCGAGACCCACACCTGGGGATCGTTGCGATGCGCTTTGTCGTCGAATTCACCGTGCGCGCCGAAGTCGCTACCGCTGGCGCCGTCGGCCGGTTCCCATAAATTGGCGGCGCGAGCCGGCGGTTGGTCGATCTGCTGCGAGTCGAAACCGGTGCGGCCGAGGTAACGATCGAGTAGGCCGGGCGCGATGGCGTTGGCCGCCAACGTCGCGGCGGTCGAGGAACCCACCCAGTACTCTCGCCGGCCCGGATGCTCGGCGGCGTAGACGACGGCGCGGGCAGCAAGCTCGGGTTGATAGATGGGTGGTACGGGCTGCGCGTGACGAGGCAGCCGGGTGAGCACCCAGGAGAACTGCGGGGTGTTCACGGCTGGCATCTGCACCATCGTGACTTGCACGCCGCTTCGCTCGTGCAGCAACTCGCACCGCAGCGCCTCGTGAAATCCCTGGATCGCGTGCTTGGCTCCGGAGTATGCGGTCTGCAGCGGGATGCCTCGGTAGGCGAGGGCTGAACCGACGTGCACAATCGTGCCGCGGTTGCGCGCCTTCATATGCCGCAGGGTTGCCATCGTGGAATAGACGTAGCCGAGGTAGGTCACCTCTGTGATCCGCCGGTATTCCTCCGGACTGATGTCGTCGAAGCGGGCGAACACCGACGTGAAGGCGACATTGACCAGCACATCAAGCGCGCCGTGCTCTGCCTCGATGCGATCGATCGCTGCCCGTACCGCCGCCGGATCGGCGACGTCGAGCGGCATCATGACGGCACGGCCACCGGCGGCCTCGACCTCGCCAGCAGCGGCCTCCAAGCCGGTGGTGCCCCGGGCGATCAGAACGACTGTGTCGCCCCGTTGGGCGAAGCGACGAGCGGTGGCACGACCGATTCCACCGCTGGCGCCGGTGACGGCGACAAGCGAACTCATATCTGTGACTCCGGTACCGGTTTGGGGAGCTGACCTCCTCCCTGGGCGGTTGTGTGCCCCGAAGGCCCCGGGCGTCAAACCTGGCGGGCCACGCGCGCGTCGGCTTGGGCGTTTGGCATCGAGGTGCGAGATCGACGCTCGCCATCGAATAGCGGACACGCACGAGCGGGTAACAGGGTCGGCATGGCACGTTTCGGCTACACCCTGATGACCGAGCAGACCGGCCCCCGCGAGCTGGTGCGTGATGCCGTTCGCGCCGAACAGGCCGGCTTCGACTTCGAGGTGATCAGCGATCACTACTCACCCTGGCTCGACAGCATGGGTCATGCACCGAACGCGTGGGCGACGCTTGGCGCGGTCGCCCAGGTCACCACCACCGTCGAGCTCATGACCTATGTGACGTGCCCGACGATGCGGTATCACCCGGCCGTCGTGGCGCAGCAGGCGGCCACTGTCGGACTGCTCAGCGAAGGGCGCTTCCTCCTGGGCCTGGGTGCCGGTGAGAACCTGAACGAGCACGTCGTCGGACGCGGTTGGCCGCCGGTGAACGTCCGCCACGAGATGCTGGCGGAGGCGGTACAGATAATCAGGGCGCTGTTCGGCGGCGGATACGTCGACTTCGCCGGTCAGCATTTTCGGGTGGACAGCGCGAAGTTGTGGGACGTCGGCGAGCCACCGCCGCGGATCGGGCTGGCCATCTCGGGGGAGCAATCAGCCCGGCTGGCCGGCGAGCACGCCGACGCGATGATCGCCGTCGAGCCGGAACGACGCCTAACCGATCAGTTCGACCGCTTCGGCGGCGCCGGTCGACGCCGGATCGGGCAGGTGCCGATCTGTTGGGATATCGACCGGGACCGGGCGATCGAACGCGCCCATGACCTGTTCCGTTGGTTCGGTGGTGGCTGGAAGGTGAACGCGGAATTGCCGGGCACCGCCGCCTTCGCCGGCGCGAGTCAGTTCGTGCGGCCCGAGGACGTGGCCGAC
>JAFAWL010000447.1 GCA_019241805.1 Actinomycetota bacterium | reverse complement strand
ACTGGTTCGTGGCCGACGGGCGACGCATCCACAAGACCGTGCATCACTACCTGCTACGTGCCACCGGCGGAGAGCTGTCCGACGAGGACGTCGAGGTGACCGAAGTCGCGTGGGTGCCGTTGCCCGACATCACGAAGCGGCTCGCCTACCCGGACGAACGCGGCCTGGTCGACACCGCGGGACGGCTGATCGCGGAGAGCGCGTGACGGTTGCGATCCGGCGTGCCGTCCGAGGCGCCGCGTCGGCGATCGGCGCCGCGGCCTGCCTGGCCGCGACCGGCCTGTCCGTAAGCACCCCGGCCGCCGCCGAACCGACGCCGGTCACATCAGGCGCTGCCGCGCCGGTCACATCAGGCGCTGCCGCTTCGTCCGGCAGCCAGTCCGGCAGTGCGTCTGGCAGTCCGTCGCCGTCGGGAACCGGCCAGTCCTCGAGTTCGGTATCGGTGTCGGTCACGTCAGTCGACCCAGTGGTTCCGCCGGTGACCAGCTCGCCCACCCCCGTAACTATCACCGTGACCGTCACGAACAACGGCACGTCCACCCTCGCCCAACTCAGCCTCGTGGGCGCGCGTGAAGCCCCGATCGTCACCCAGAAGGCGCTCGACGCGGCGTTGGCTCGACCGACCCGCGGCACGTCCTTGCTCACCTCGCTCACCGTCGAGCCGATCGAGGGCACGCTCGCTCCGCATCAGACGCGCACGTTGAGCTACACCGTGCAGACGAGCACCACCAACGATCGCGGCATTGCCTGCTTCTGTCAGGCCGGGGGCGGCGTCTACCCGATCGACATCGCCCTGCACACCGGTGGGGCGACCGGTGGTCCGGGCGTGGCCTGGGCGCAGGCGCTGCTGCCCTACGTGCCCGCGGACCGCAGCCTTCGGACCGGCTGGATCTGGCCATTGATCGATCGACCGCACCGGCTCACCGAGGACAACGTCTTCCTGGACGACACCCTGACAGGATCCGTGTCCTCGGGCGGTCGGCTCGATCGTGCGCTCGACGTGCTCGAATCCGTGGGCGCAAGCGCCCATCTGAGCGTTGTCCTCGACCCCGAGCTCGTCGACGAGCTCGTCACGATGACGCATGGCTACCGAGTACAGAGCGTGACCGGGTTGGTCGCCGGCACCGGAGCAGCGGCGGCCGCGCACTGGTTGGCCCGCCTCGGGCAGGTCCTCGGCACCCTCCCGCCCGCAGACGTGTCGCTGCTGCCCTTCGCCGACCCCGACGTCGACGCCGTCACCCGAGCCGGCCTGACCTACACGAGCACCATGCCCGAGCCGATGCGGACGCAGGTCGACACCGCGCTAGGCCGTGCCTACGGCTCGAAACTGGCTTGGCCGGCCGGCGAGACCGCGACCGCGAGCGGCCTTGCGGCCTTGCTGGCGGCCGGAGCCAGCGGGGTCGTGCTGGACGATCAGACCCTGCCGCCGCCGGATGACGAGCCCGACGCCGCCGCGATCGCGCCGCTGCCCGGCTCCAGCACGACACGAGCCGTCGTCGTCGACGACAACCTCGACAAGCGTGCGACGAGCGCCCTGACCGCCGGCGGCTCCGGCGTGACCGGGCTGAGCCAGTTGGCCGCGGAGCTCGCCATGCGGGCGATCACCGCCGACGGCTCCGGATACGTAGCCTTCGTCCCCGACCGCCGCGTCGACGCCGACCCCTCAGCCGCGGCCGCCACCATTCGCACATCGTCCCTGCAGGCCTGGACCGCCCCGACGAGCGCCGCCGAAGCCCTGGTGGCAGTGGCTCCGGTCGAGCGGGGCTCGCTGCGCACGCCGTCCTCGGCCCAGCCGGCCGAGATCTCGCCGGCGCAGCTGGACACCGTTCGTTCGGCCGGCACGTTCGTGACCGGCTTCCGTACGGTTGTCGCCCCGACCGACGCGGCCACGCTGTTCGTCGGCTACCCCGCCGCTTTCCAGCGGCTGGAATCCAGTGCGTGGCGGGCTGACCGTCAGACTGGTCAGTCCTACGCCAACCGGCTCAACGGCGATATCGCCGCGTTGTCCGGCGGCGTACATATCGTCCGGCCCACGAACGGCACGTACAGCCTCGACTCGAATACCGGCAAGCTGCCTCTGACCGTGCGCAACGACCTGCCGTACACCGTCACGGTCCGCATCCGCGCCAACAGCGACCTGGTCGGGTTCAGCACGGATGACGCCGGCGCACAGACGATCGGGCCGCAGAGTCAGCACATCGTCTATCTGCCCGCCCACGTGGCACGCACGGGCCATTTCAAGATCACAGCAGCCCTGCTCGCACCCGACGGCCTGCCGCTGGGCGCCGGCGTGCCGCTCTCGATTTACAGCACCGCACTCGGAACGATCGGAGTCGTGATCACCGTCGTGGCCGTGGTCGTGCTCGTTCTGGCGCTGGTCGTGCGTTTCGGGCGGCGTCTCTACCGGCGGGGCCGGCCGAGCCCGAGTCCGGCGCATGATCTGGCGGGCGTGTGAGCACCCCGACCGCGCCGCGCCCGCCCGAATCGGAGGACGGTTGGAGCGCGCCGTCAATCTTCGGCCGCGGTCTTCTGGTCGAACCGCGCCTTTACACCGAGGCCGACCCGCTGCCTTCCTTCGCCTACGACGAGCAACCCTCACTCGTCGATGAACTGATCGCAGTATCAGAACGGGATTCCTGGAGTCCGACCACCTACGTGGGGCGGCGCCGCTTCCGGCCCAAGACCGCCGCCGCGCTCCCCGAGGCGCCGGCTGTGGCGGAGCCAGCCGCCGTGGAAGCGGATTGGTCGGCCGCCGATGCTGAGCCGTCGGTCGCCGAGCCGTCGGTCGCCGAGCCGTCGGTCGCCGAGCCGACGGTGGACGCACCTGCGGTGGACGCACCTGCGCTTGATGCAACCGCGGCCGACGCAACTCCCGTCGACATCACGCTGCGGCCCGACGGCATCGATCCGATCGGCGCACCGCCCGAGTGGACCGATGCCGGCGAACCGGAGGCGCCTGTCGGCACCGCCGCCGAGCAGACCACCCGTGGGCTGCTGGCCAACTCACGCACCATGGCCGTCGCCAGTCTGGCCAGCCGGCTGACCGGCTTCCTGCGCAACATCCTGTTGGTCACCGCGCTCGGCTCGGGCCTGGTCGGCGACGCCTACAACAGCGCCAACAGCTTCCCCAACATGGTCTACGAGCTGCTGCTGGGCGGGGTGCTGTCCAGCGTGCTCATCCCGCTAGTGGTGAACGCCCAGGAGCAAGACGCCGACGGCGGTGACGCCTACACGCGCCGGCTGCTGTCCATCGCGACGGCGATCCTGGGCATCACGACCCTGCTCGCGGTGGCGATCGCTCCGTACATCGCGGCCGCGTTCGTCGACAAGGGTTCCCAGCGCGATCTGACCAGCATCTTCGCCACCCTGCTGCTTCCGGAGATCTTCTTCTACGGTCTCGGGGCGCTGTTCACGGCAGTACTCAACACCCGCCACGTGTACGGCATCGGGGCGTGGGCGCCGGTCGTCAACAACGTGATCACGCTGGTCACCATCGGCATCTTCGAGCTGCTGCCGGGTCCGGCGATCCTGACCCCGAGCTCGATGACGACACCACAGGTCCTCGTGGTCGGAATCGGCACGACCCTGGGGATCGTCGGTCAGGCACTGATCCTGATTCCGGCCCTACGCCGCGCGGGCTTCCACTGGCAGTGGCGCTTCCGGGGCACACCCAACGAGACCGGCAGGATGCGTGAGGCGGGCGCGCTGGCCGGGTGGGTGCTCGGTTACGTCGTGGCCAGTCAGATCGGCGTGACCGTCGTGCTGAAGGTGGCCAACGATCACCACGGCGTCACCGTCTTTACCAACGCCGACCTGCTCTTCCAGATGCCCTACGGCATCCTCGGCGTCTCTCTGCTCACCGCCCTGATGCCCCGCATGGCCCGGGCCGCGGCACGGCAGGACAATGCCTCGGTCGTGCGCGACCTCTCGATCGGCGCGCGGCTTTCCGCACTGGCCCTCGTGCCGATCACCGCCGGATTGATCGTGCTCGGTCCGCAGTTCACCACCGTGTTCTTCGCCTACGGCCAGAACACCATCACCGGCGCCCGGCAGTTCGGGATCAACCTGGCGCTGGCCGCGTTCGGGCTGTTGCCGTTCGCGATCGTCATGTTGCAGCTGCGGGTCTTCTACGCCATGCGCGACGGCCGCACACCCACGCTCATCAACGTTTTCATGGTCGGCACGAAGGTCGTGCTGATCCTGATCGCCGCAGCGACTATGTCCGGCGTCCATGTCATCGAAGCGCTGAACGTCGCGACATCGGTTTCCTACGTCGTCGGGGCCGTCGTCGGGCACGTCCTACTGACGCGACGCTTCGGGCACCTCGGCTTCGCTGTGGTCGGCCGCACCGTGGCTCTGGTCGCGCTCGCCTCCGCCGGCGGCGCGCTGGCCGCATGGGGCATCGTCAGCCTCGCCACCAGCGGTCTCGGTCATGCCCGCGGCGCAGCGCTCGTCGGCCTGATCGGCGGCGCGATGATCGGCCTCACCGTGTTCGCCGCGATCGCCTGGTACCTGAACATCCCCGAGCTGGTTGCCGTCATGGGTCACCTGCCGGCGCTGGGCCAACTCGTCCGGCGAGGGCGTGCCGGTGAGATCTCGAAGCCGGCCGCAGCCGACGATTTCGCCGGTGCCTTCGATCAAAGCGACCGCGGACGGCATCGGGGAGGCCCCGACGGGGAATCTCCCGATCCTTAGGATCGTTTCACCCCACGCGCGAAACACACGCGGTTCAAGGAACGAGGGAATTGTGACCGAGCAGGGCGCCACGCATCGCAATCTCATCATCATCGGCTCGGGGCCGGCGGGATACACGGCTGCGCTGTATACCGCCCGCGCCGACCTGCGTCCGCTGGTATTCGAGGGTCTGGCCTACGGCGGGGCCCTGATGAACACCACCGATGTGGAGAACTTCCCCGGCTTCCCGCAGGGGATCATGGGGCCGGACCTGATGGCGCAGATCCGCGAGCAGGCCGAACGATTCGGCGCCGAACTGGTTCCGGACGACGTGCTGTCGGTCGATCTGACCGGCCCGGTGAAGATCGTTCGCACGCACGACGGTGAGTTCACCGCTAACGCCGTGATCCTCGCGATGGGTTCGGCCTACAAGAAGCTCGGACTGCCCCGCGAGGACGAGCTGGCCGGCCGCGGCGTGTCCTGGTGTGCGACCTGTGACGGCGCGTTCTTCCGCGAGCGTGACATCGCTGTCGTCGGCGGTGGTGACACCGCAATGGAGGAGGCGATGTTCCTGACCCGCTTCGCGAAGTCGGTCACCGTCATCCACCGTCGTGACCAGCTGCGCGCCAGTCGAATCATGGCCGACCGGGCCGAGGCCAACCCGAAGATCGAGTGGGCGTGGAACAGCGAGGTCGTCGACGTTCACGGCGAGACCTCGGTGACCGGCCTGCGCCTGCGTGACACCCTCAACGGTGCCGAGCGCGACCTGGCGGTAGGCGGCCTATTCGTCGCTATCGGCCACGAGCCTCGTAGTGAGCTCGTGGCCGGTCAGGTCGAGCTCGACCCCGAGGGCTACATCGTCGTCGACCGACGGTCCACCTCGACAAACCTCGAGGGCGTCTTCGCCGCCGGTGATGTCGTCGACCACGTTTACCGTCAGGCCATCACGGCCGCCGGCACGGGTTGCGCTGCGGCACTCGACGCGGAGCGTTACCTCGCCGCCCGGGTCGGCACCCCCTCTGATGCCGAACTGACCGCGGGCGCCAGCATCTGACGCTGGCTGAGAGTGAACGGTGGAAGGGTCGCTGGGGAATGCTTCGCTGACGCCAGCAGTTAGCTCTACAGGTCCTCACGAAAGAGAGTTGTGATCATGGGTCAGAACACCACCGCCGCCACCGACGCGAGCTTCGCCCAGGACGTGCTGCAGGCCGAAGGTCCCGTACTGGTCGATTTCTGGGCCGAGTGGTGCGGGCCGTGCAAGCAGGTCGCGCCCGTTCTTGAGGAGATCGCCGGCGAGTACTCCGAGAAGCTGAAGGTCGTCAAGGTCAACATCGACGAGAACCCTGGCATCGCCCGCGACTACCAGATCATGTCGATCCCGACCATGTCCGTCTTCTCCGGCGGCCAGGTCGTGAAGTCGATCGTGGGTGCCCGCCCGAAGGCGGCGCTGTTGCGCGAGCTTTCCGACTACGTCGGCTGAGGCCGCTGCGCCGGGCTCGGCGAACAGACGATCCGCCACGGACCGGTGTGGAGACATCGCGGTCGCGGTTTGCCGGCAGGTGGCCAGTCTCATGGCAGACTGGCCGCCTTTGTCGGGTTTGGCGAGTCGAAATAGGTCTCACGGCAGCCCTGGGGCAGAATCGAGCGGAGCGGGTAGTCGACGACGGCAGCTTCGGGCCGTCTCGGGGAGTCGGTCGCCTGAGCTGTCCCTGACCGGCGACGACACGAAGGACCTCCGGATCGATGCAGTTACTGCGCCGCGGTAGCACCGGAAGCGCCGTCGCCGACGTGCGCGCCGTGCTGGCCGGGTTGGGACTGCTCGCCAACAGCGACTCCAGGGCCGAGGCCGTCTTCGACGAGGCGACGGAGCTGGCCGTCCGCCACTTCCAACAGACCCGGGGCCTGAGTGTCGACGGCATTGTCGGAGTGGAGACCTACGCCGCCCTCTCGGGCGCGCGGTGGCGTCTCGGCGACCGCGTCCTGCTGCACAATCCGGCCAGCCGGCTGGTCGGTGACGACGTCGCGGCGTTGCAGCTGCAGCTGTTGGAGCTCGGCTACAACTGCGGACGAGACGACCACTTGTTCGGTGCGGTAACCGAGACGGCACTGCGAAACTTTCAGCGGGACTTTGGCCTGCGCGTCGACGGCGTGTGTGGGCCGGCGACCCTGCGGGCACTGAAGCAGCTGGCTCGCCGCGTGGTGGGCGGACGCCCGCAGGGACTGCGTGAGATGGTGGCGGTCGCCTCGTCCGGACCGAACCTGCCCGGCAAGCGAGTAGTGATCGACCCCGGGCACGGCGGCGAGGATCTCGGGGTCGTGCACGCCGAACTGAACGAGTCGGCCATCGTATGGGATCTGGCTACTCGACTCGAGGGGCGCCTTCAGGCGGTCGGAGTCACGACCTGGCTGACCCGCGGTCCGCAGAACTCGCGAACGGACGAGCAGCGGGCCGACTTTGCGAACGAGGTGGGGGCCGATCTGCTGGTGTCCTTGCACGTCGACGGCGCGCCCTCGGACCGCCCCCACGGAGTGGCGTCGTACTACTACGGCAGCGCCGGGTCGATCTCGTGGGTCGGCGATCGATTGGCCGATCTGGCGCAACGCGAAATCGTGGCCCGCACCGGAATGCTTAATGCACGCTCGCACCCGAAAACCTGGTCACTGTTGAGGTTGACCCGGATGCCCGCAGTGCGAATTGACGTGGGCTATCTTAGCTCGCCGATCGACCGGTCTATGTTGGCTGACCCGATCTTTCGCGATACCGTCGCGGAGGGATTGCTGATAGCCGTTCAGCGGCTTTACCTGCCGGCTGAATCCGACCCGCCGACCGGAGTTATGCGCATCCCGATCGGGGCCTGAATGCCCTGCAGTACAAGGGAAATGCTCATACATCAAATCCTCCGAGACGCACTCAAATTCTGACCTCTGACGCGTTTTCGCACGCCTAAGTGAA
>JAFAWL010000437.1 GCA_019241805.1 Actinomycetota bacterium | reverse complement strand
CCGAGCGCGTCCGCGACCCGCGCCAGCTCGCCGGGCGACGGCCAGATAAGGCTTCAGGACCTTTTCGAACGCCGCTCGGTTCTTTTTCGAGAGGTCAATTTCCAGGTGTTGGCCCTCGAAACTGAAAGAGACGGTAGTAGCCTCGCCGACGCCGTCAAGGTCGTCGGTAACCACAACTCGCTGTGCCATGCGCGAAATCCTGCAGTACGAGCTCGTATTTGTCAACACAAGTCAGCGCAATGACTATGCCGGGAAAAGGTTTCTGTATCAGCACGCCTATGCCGCTGGTTTCATGCGCGTTCCTACGGGGTTTTCGCCGGATGTCACCCGCGTGGCCGGGTCCGCGTCATCGGGCTCAGGAGTCATTTTTCAGCCAGTCGGGGCCACGATCCGACGAAATCGTCTCCGGCCTTTATCGAAATGTAACTGAGCTCTGACATAAATCACCGTGCATATGGATTGGCTGGTGAAGCACGCGTGGTCGGCAGCGCGGAAGGTTTACCAGCGCCGCGCCACGCTACCCTCGACCTGCCTGACAACCCGGATATCGAGGCTGCGGGACGGGGCCAGACGGGAGCGGTGATGCCTCCGGACACGCGCGGCGATCTCGGCACCATCCTGGGCGTCTGGGCGCATCCCGACGATGAGGCCTACCTGTCGGCAGGTCTCATGGCTCTCGCGGTCGACGCCGGCCGACGGGTCGTCTGCGTCACGGCGACTGCCGGCGAAGCCGGATTCCCCGACCACGACACCCGTCCGCACGAGGCACGCATTGCGGTGCGGCGCGCCGAAATGGCAGCGAGCTTGGCCGAGATCGGCGTGCGGGAGCACCACTGGCTCGGCTACCGCGACGGCGAATGCGCCGCGGTGTCCGACGTCGAGGCGGTGGCGACAATCTGCGACATCATTGCCAACGCCCAGCCGGACACGTTGCTCACGTTTGGTCCCGCCGGCATGACTGGTCACTCGGATCACGTCGCGGTGTGCCGTTGGTCGACGCTGGCCTGTGCGCAGCTGTCTCCGCCGCCACGGCTGCTGTATGCCACCAAGTCGCCGGAGTGGACGCACCAGTTTTTCGGGCAGGCTGACACGTCCCAGATCATGATGGTCGACGGCATGGTGCCTGAAGCGGTGCCGACCGACGACATGGCGGTGTGGTTCGACTGCGACGGGGACCTCCTCGATCGCAAGCTTCGCGCGTTACGTGCGCAGCACAGCCAGATCGAACCGTTGATCAGCAGCTTCGGGCTGGACTGGTTTCGATACTTCGTTCGGCACGAATGCTTTCGCCAGCCGCGCCCGAGTGATCCGGTGTGGTGACGCGGCGGGGCGCCCAGAACACCGCCCGGCACATCGCCTAGTCGAATTCGGTCGGAAGGTGCCGGTCGCGGTGGTGCTCCAACGCACGGTTGAGCTGATGCTGATTGACGCGTCCCAAGGACAGGGGCGGTAGCGCGTCCAGGGAGAACCAGCCGACGTCGAGGGTCTCCAACGTGGCGGGTGCCTGGGCGGGCCCGTCGAGGCGGCAGAGGAAGAACAGCTTGTAGATGTGCACCGGCATCGGCGGGGGATTGGCCTGTCTCTCGCGGTCCCAGCAGGCGATGAGCTTGACCGCGGTGGCCGGATATCCGCTTTCTTCGGCGATCTCGCGAGTGACCGCCACCGAGGGCGCCTCGCCCGGATCCGCCCAGCCGCCGGGCAGCGACCACCGGCCGTCAACCCGCTCGCGCATCAACAACACCCGTTCCGCGTCGTCGAAGACCGCGCCTCGGACGTCAATCTTCGGCGTCGCGTATCCCGAGTCACGTCCGAGTTCGAGAACGAGTTCGTCGGTTGGTCGATTGCTCAGCACGGCAAGTAGTTCCGCTGCCAGCCCGCTGATCTGGCTGAAGCGGTCCAGATCATAGGGGTTCGTCGTGTAAGCACGGCCGTCCTGAGATAGGGCGGCTAGCCGGATAGCGATCTGTCGTACTGCCTCGGCAGCTGGACCGCTCATGATCGCCCGGAACGCGCGGCCGAGGCGATCGGCGTCGGCTCGTCACCGAACGCGGCGCGATCGAGGTCGATGCCGTCGAACGGGAAAACCACAGTCGAAGCCTGCCAGAGCAATC
>JAFAWL010000085.1 GCA_019241805.1 Actinomycetota bacterium | reverse complement strand
CGTTGGCGGCGGCGGCGTATCCGGCCGCCGAGGGATGAAAATGGTCCTCGCTGAACAGGTCCAGTCGCTCGGCGAACAGCGGGCCGAGCAGGTCGCCGAGCGAGACGGTGCGACCGCCGGCCTCGACGACTGCGATGGTCTGAGCGGCGGCCAGTCCGCGCGAAAGACGGCGGGCAAAATAGCGCAACGGCTGCGCGATCGGCCGGATCGTGCCGAGGTCCGGGCAGGTCGCCACGACGACCTCGGCTCCGCGGCCCCGCAACCGCAGCACGGTGTCGCTCAACGCGCGAACGGCGACCGCCGGCTTGACCCGGTGCGTGACGTCGTTCGCGCCGACGATGACGACGGCCAGATCGAGCGGACCCGACAAACGCGCGAATTGCCGGTCGAGCATCGTCGATTCCGCGCCGACCGCGGCCACATTGGTGACGTGCACCGGGCGCCGGGCGGCGGCCGAGATGCCGATGGCAATCCGCACGGCTGGTGTGTCGCGATCACGGTGCACGCCGTAGCCGGCGGCCAGCGAGTCACCCAGCACGGCGAGGCGAATGGGCGGGCGCCGGGTGCTCACGCCATCGGCGGCCCAACTGCTGTCGTTGACGTCCGGGAAGTCGGTGTCACCAGCGACCGGGATACGGCGGCGCGCCAATCGGGCCTCGCCCTTGATCAGGCCGTACAGCGCACCGGCGCCCAGCGCGCCCGCGACGCCGAGCCCGCCGCCGCCGTAAGCGGCCGCGGTCGCGATGCGTTTCGCGCGTCCTGCCCGTGACATCCCCGGCCTCCTGTTTGGCTGTCTTCGAGGTTAGCCTGCTGTACTTGGGCCGGGTTCGACCCGACTGCGTATCGATCGAGGGAAGGAACGGCACGTGCCTTACTACAACTCGATGATCGATCTGATCGGCAACACACCGCTCGTGCGACTGGGGCGGGTCGCTGCCGGCGTCGCGCCGCCGGTGCTGGCCAAGGTCGAGTACTTCAATCCGGGCGGCTCGGTCAAGGACCGCATCGCGGTGCGCATGATCGAAGCGGCCGAGCAGTCGGGCGAGCTGCGTCCGGGCGGCACGATCGTCGAACCGACCTCGGGCAACACGGGAATCGGGCTGGCCATCGTGGCCCAACAGCGCGGATATCACTGCATCTTCGTCTGCCCGGACAAAGTCAGCGGCGACAAAATCAACACCTTGCGCGCGTACGGGGCGGAGGTGGTCGTGTGCCCGACCGCGGTCCAGCCGGAGGATCCGCGCTCGTACTACAGCGTGTCCGATCGGCTGGCCCGAGAGACGCCCGGCGGTTGGAAACCCGACCAATACGCCAACCCGAACAATCCGCGTTCGCACTACGAGACGACCGGTCCGGAGCTGTGGGAACAGACCGAAGGCCGGATCACGCATTTCGTCGCCGGCGTCGGCACGGGCGGAACCATCACGGGAATCGGCCGCTTTTTGAAGGAGAAGTCCGACGGCCACGTGCGGATCATCGGCGCCGATCCGGAAGGCTCGGTGTATTCCGGCGGCAGCGGCCGGCCGTACCTCGTGGAGGGCGTCGGTGAGGACTTCTGGCCGGCCACCTACGACCGCGACATCGCCGACGACATCATCGCGGTCTCCGACGCTGATTCATTCGCGATGACTCGACGGCTCGCGCGGGAGGAAGGACTACTTGTCGGGGGATCGTGCGGCATGGCGGTCGTCGCCGCACTCCGCGCAGCCGAGCGGCTCTCGCCGGCTGACCTGATGGTGGTGCTGTTGCCGGACGGTGGCCGCGGTTACCTATCGAAGATCTTCAGCGATCGTTGGATGGCCGACTACGGATTTCTCCGCGAGCGCGTCGAGATCACCATGGGCGATGTGCTGCGGGCGAAGTCGGGCGAGACACCACCACTGGTGCACGCGCATCCGCACGAGACCGTGCGTGAGGCGATCGACATCCTGCGCGAATTCGGGGTGTCGCAGCTGCCGGTCGTGAACGCGGAGCCGCCGGTCACAGCCGGCGAGGTGGTCGGCTCGGTCGAGGAGAAAACGCTGCTGGACGCGTTGTTCACCGGGGCCGCCTCGCTGGCCGATCCGTTGGAGAAGCTGATGTCGCCGTCACTGCCGATCATCGGATCGGGTGAGTCGGTGACGGCGGCGATCTCTGCGCTGGGCACTGCGACCGCGCTCCTCGTGCATATCGACGGCAAACCGGCCGGGGTGATCACGCGGCAGGATCTTCTGGGATATCTGGCCGCGGAGTCTTGAGGGCGGCGGGGTCGGAAGGCTTGCGAGCGCAGACAGTGGGGAGTCGCCGGGGTTGGACGTCCTGGCTTGATCAGATCGCTACGGCGGGGGCAACGGCTGCGGCGATCGACTCGACCGTGGCGATGCCGGCCGACTCGGAGGAGTCGTGCTGGGTCATGATCGCCAGCAACACCTGCTGACCCTGCACGGTCACGATGCCCAGGCTGTTGACCAGCCAGAGGTTGTCGTCGTCGCTCACCGCGAGCCAGCCGTTCTTGTTGGCGAATGTCGTGCCGGCGTCGGCGACGGCACCCACACCCCAGCGCTGATCGGATTCCACGTTGCGCATCAGGTTCAGCGCGTAGGCCTGTGACGCGGCATCCAGCGGTCCGTCGGTCGACACCAGGTTGCGCAGCAGCAGCAGTTGATCGGAGGCATCGGTGATGGTGAGGCCCCAATAGTCGTCGGCGCCGGGAACCGTGTTGGGCAGGGGACCGAGCGTCTGATTGGCCCGGGAGACGGCCTGATCACTGCCGACGTCTTCCCAGAGCGCCTCGGCCGCGTCGTTGTCACTGTTCTCGATCATCGACATCGCGTTGGCATCCTCGTCGTCGGTCAACGGCTGGCCGGCCTGCTGGTGCTCTAGCAGCAGCGTCTCGAGGATGTCCAGCTTCACGACACTGCCGGTGTTCATCCCGCCGGTCGCGCCGTAGCTGTAGGACGCGCCGGTCACGGTGTTGAGGGCAGCGACGGACACCCCGGAGGGCCCCAGCGAACTCGTCAGCGAGGCGATCTCGGCGTCCACGGTCGCCTTCGGTGTCAACAGGCGCAAAGCACTGGCACTGGCCTCCGGACTGATCGGCGCCGCGGTGGCACGATCAGCCGGTGCGTCGCTTGCGTCGCTTGCGTCGCTCGCGGTTGTGGGGTCGACGTCGTTCGTGGTTTCACCGGTGGACCGTGCGGCGGCTCGGGCGCTGCTCGAGCGATAGAGGTTATGCGCGACTAGGACCGTGAGCGTCAACAGCGCGACGATGATGAGCAGAGCAGACAACGGGCGCCTGCGACCGCGCCCTGCATGTCGTCCGCTCACTCGTCAAACCTCCTCGCGGCGCCGTCGAACCCGCTGTGGTCCGACTGATCGTTGGCTGTGGATGCGATCCGGTTACCGTGGGCCCATGGCGGACAGTTCGGATCTAGCCGGCGACGCAGCCGGTGAGCTGGGCTTCAACACGCTGGCGATCCACGCCGGCCAGGAGCCCGATGCGCTGACCGGCGCGGTGACCGTGCCGATCTACGCGACGTCGACCTACAAGCAGGACGGCGTCGGTGGCCTGCGGGGCGGATACGAGTACAGCCGTAGCGCCAATCCGACGCGTAGCGCACTGGAGGAGGCGTTGGCCGCCGTCGAGGGCGGCATCCGCGCTCTCGCGTTCGCCAGCGGTCTCGCTGCCGAGGACACGTTGCTGCGTACCGTCTGCCGGCCCGGCGATCACGTGATCATTCCGGCCGACGCGTACGGCGGCACGTACCGGCTGATCGCGCGCGTATTCACCCGTTGGGGATTGAGCTTCTCGCCGGTGCCACTACACGACCTCGACGCCGTGCGCGATGCGATCCGACCCGACACGCGTCTGATCTGGTGTGAGACGCCGACGAATCCGCTGCTCGGCA
>JAFAWL010000328.1 GCA_019241805.1 Actinomycetota bacterium | reverse complement strand
GGGTCGTCAACACAAGATCGGCGGCCAACAGCCGCAGGAAGCGGCCCTCGGGATGCTCGTCGTGCACGGCCAGCGCCACCATGGCCGCATCCAGGGCCCAGAGTCCCCCGGCGTGGTTCGCGACCAGGAGCGCGCCGCCCTCAGTGGGCACGTTGGCGATGCCGCTCGTCTCGACACGAAACCAGTGACGATAAAGCGGACGCAGCAAAGGGACGACGAGGTTTGCCGTGAGATCCGGATCGAAGCCGAAGTCGTCGACTTCGTAGTCGCCGGCAAGCCGGCGCCGGACGAAGTCCAGCGCATCGACCAGGCGGTCTTCCCCCGCGGGGGCGGCTGGAGTGATCGGGTCACGAGGGGGCGTCCCCGACGCCGGCCCGACGGTTCGTAGCGGCGGGACGCTGGCCTCGGCCGCGGGCTCAGCCATGCACGCCTCCCGCCGGTGCCGCAATGCGGCGAAGCGGGTCTGCGACGAAGCTGCCCACGGCTCCGACGTCGATCGGCGCGCGCAGGCCGCGACCGACGACGAAGTCGTCGAACGCTTCGGCGGTGGAGTAGCCGAGGCGGAATCCGAAGCCGGTCCGCAGGCCCGCGCCATCGACCACCCGGCCGTAGCTGAGTAGCTCGGCCTGCTCGGATGAGGCGACGAGTCCGCCGCGCCGCCCGAGCTTGCCCACCACCGAGAGCGCGGGGGCGGGTACGGGCAGGGCGATGCGCCCGGCCCGGCGTAGCGCCTGAGACAGCAGCAGCACGCCGTCGCCGGCCACGTTGAACACCCCCGGCCGCTCGCCGAGCGTGGCCAGCCGCATCACCTCCACCGCGTCGGTCTCATGGACGAATTGCAGCCGAGGGTCGAACCCCAGCGAGGTGGGCACGACCGGCAGGGTCAGGTAGCGGGTCAACGGCGTGTCGATCGTCGGCCCGATGACGTTGGCGAGACGCAGGACGCTGATGCGTACGTCCGGCCGCCGCCGCGCGAAGCCGCGCACGTAGCTCTCGACCTCGACCGCGTCCTTGCCGTAGCCCGATCTCGGAATGGCCCGTAGGTTCGTCTGTTCGCTGAATACGGCGGGATCGCGGGGGCTGGTCCCATAAACCGACGTCGTTGACTTGAGGACCAGGCGGGCGACGCCGGGGGACTTCTGTATCGCCGCGAGCAGCTGCATGGTGCCCAGGACGTTGGATTCCTTCGTCGGCGTTCGTCCACCTGCACCGCGAGGCTTCGCCGTGACAGCGGTGTGCACCACGGTGTCAACCGATGCCTGCCCGAGGAGCTTGGCCACGAGCGGGTTTCGAATGTCGGCCCGCACGAACTCGGTGCGGCCGATCAGCGCCAGATCGTCGGGCAAGGGCGCGGCGGCGTCGATCCCGATGACCCGATCGACGTTCGGATCGGCGGCCACGGCCGCGGCCAGCCGGGTGCCCGGATACCGGCTGACACCGGTGATGAGAACCACGCGGGCCACGGACACCTCCGCTCCGCCGGCCGTCGAGGCCGGCGGGTTACTTCTTATTGCGTCGCTGAACGCGCGTGCGCTTGAGCAGCTTGCGATGCTTCTTCTTGGCCATCCGCTTGCGCCGCTTCTTGATGACTGAGCCCATACGTCAAAACCTCACACTGTCGCCCGGCCCCGGCCCTGGGCCAGCACGTCGGGTAGTACGCGCACGCCCGGACAGGCGCGCTACCGGAGTCACCCTACCGAAGCGCGCAGCCCCCAGCGCCCGCCGCTGCGCGGCGGGGCAACTGCCAGCGGCTCAGCCGGCTTCGATGAAGGCGCCGCGCAGGTAGTCGTGCACCGCCTTCTCGGGGACGCGAAACGATCGGCCCACCCGCACCGCCGGCAATTCGCCGGCGTGCACCATCCGGTAGACGGTCATCTTGGACACGCGCATGACCGAGGCCACCTCGGCCACGGTCAGGAACCGCACCTCGGCCAACGTGTCAGGCCGAGCCTGCTCGTTTGCTGGCGTGCGCGGGCTGCGCGAACTTCCGCCCTTACCGGACGTGCTCATGGGTCACCGAACCTTCGGCACGTGTCAGTGTTCGCCGGCTTCCCCACCGGCGGACGGGACACGCACGTGCTGAGAGGAGGTTAGCGGTACAGGTGGGGTCAAAGCGATAGATGCGCCCCACAGATATTCTCACTGTGAGGTTGAAGATCGTCTGCTCATCCGTTTGGGGAGTTACCTGATGACCTTTTTGCACGGTTCACGATAGTTCCCGCGCAATTTCGCGGGTAGCCGCCTCAGTCGGACTCTTTACCCAACTCGGCGCTGCGCTGACAGGCCGCCTCGATCGCGGCGAGCAAGGCGGCCCGAACCCCGTGCACCTCGAGTTCGCGGATCGCGGCGATCGTGGTGCCGCCGGGGCTGGTGACGGCCTCGCGCAGCTGCACCGGGTGCTCGCCGGAGTCACGCAGCATCACCGCCGAGCCGACCGCGGTCTGGACGATCAATTCGGCGGCCAGCGCCCGGGGCAGACCGAGCAGGATGCCGGCGTCGATCATGGCTTCCACCAGGTAGAAGAAGTACGCCGGACCCGATCCCGAGAGCGCGGTGACGGCATCGAGCTGCGACTCGGGCACGCGCACGACGCGGCCGACCGACGAGAGCAGGCCCTCGGCGATCGCCAGGTGCTCGTCGGTCGTGTGCCGGCCGCCGCTGATCGCGGTCATCGCCTCGTCGACGAGCGCCGGCGTGTTCGGCATGCATCGCACCACGGGCACGTCACGACCCAGCGCCGACTCGATGTGCGCCGTCGTGACCCCGGCCGCCACCGAGACGATCACATGCGCCGGCGTGACGGCGGTGCGCATCTCGGTCAACAGGGGGTCGATGTCCTGTGGTTTCACGGCGATCAACACCGTGTGCGCGACGCGCAACGCCTCCGACACCGAGGCCGTCTTCACCCCGTGGGTCGCGCTCAGGTAGTCGGCCCGGTCCGTGTGCTTCTCGCAGACCACGACGTCATCGACGCTGCGCCGGCCGCGCAACAGACCCGACAGCATCGCCTCACCGATCTTGCCGCCGCCGAGGATCGCCAGCCCGTCCATGTCAGCCTTTCGTG
>JAFAWL010000247.1 GCA_019241805.1 Actinomycetota bacterium | reverse complement strand
CCGCGGCCAGGCCGCAATCAGCTGACGCGGCCGGGCGGCAATCAGCCGAAGCGACCGGAGATGTAGTCCTCGGTGCGCTGATCGGTCGGGTTCGAGAAGATCTTCTTGGTGTCGTCCATCTCGACCAATTGGCCCGGCTTGCCCAGGCCGGACAGGTTGAAGAAAGCCGTCCGTTCGGAGACGCGCGCGGCCTGTTGCATGTTGTGCGTGACGATGACGATCGTGTACTTCTCTTTCAGCGACTGGATCAGATCTTCGATCGCCAACGTGGAAATCGGATCCAGCGCTGAGCACGGCTCGTCCATCAGCAGCACCTGCGGTTCCACGGCGATGGCGCGCGCGATGCACAGCCGCTGCTGCTGCCCGCCGGACAGGCCCGCGCCGGGCCGCTTGAGACGGTCTTTGACCTCGTCCCAGAGGTTCGCGCCGCGCAGCGACTTCTCGACGACCTCGTCGAGTTGAGCGCGTTTGAGGCCGCCGCCCTGCAGCTTCAAACCGGCCACGACGTTGTCATAGATCGACATCGTCGGAAACGGGTTCGGGCGCTGGAACACCATGCCGATCGTCCGGCGCACCTCCACCGGGTCGACGCCGTTGCCGTAGATGTTGTCGCCGTCGAGCAACACATCGCCGTGTACGTGTGCGCCGGCGATCACCTCGTGCATCCGGTTCAGCGTGCGCAGCACGGTCGACTTGCCGCAACCCGAGGGACCGATGAAGGCAGTTACCGAACGCGGCGCGATCGTGAAGTTGACGTCACTGACAGCGAGGAACTTGCCGTAATAAATGTTCAGATTGTTGGCGTCGATGCGCTTGGCCATGGTGGTGTCCGTCCTTCGAGGCGGGCTAGTTTGAGACCTTGTTGAAGCGGCCGACGAGCCGCGCGATCAGGTTGAGGAGCATGACGATCAAGATCAGCGTGAGCGCTGCGCCCCACAGGCGATCGGGTGCGTAGTTGTGCAGCTTGACCCGCGCGCCGTCGGCGTTGAGGCCGTAGCTGGCGCCCAGGTTGTTGACCTGGTCGCGGATCATCAGAGGCAACGATGCCTGGAAGCCGCTGAACAGGTCGCCGTTGATGTTCGGCGTGTACTTGACCAAGACGAGCAGTGGCGCTGTCTCACCGGCAACGCGGGCGATGCCGAGCACGACGCCGGTCGTGATGCCGGTGAAGGCAGTCGGCAGCACGATCTTGACGATGGTTTTCCACTTCGGCACGCCGAGGGCGTACGAAGCCTCACGCAACTCGTTGGGAACCAGCTTGAGCATCTCCTCGGTGGTGCGTACGACCACCGGGACCATGAGCAGCACCAAGGCAAGCGACGCGTAGACGCCGGCGAACTGGCCGCCGAGGGTCGCCAGGAACAATGCGTAGATGAACAGCGCCGCCACGATGGACGGAACCCCGGTCAGGATGTCAACCATGAAGGTGGTGATGCGAGCAAGCCAGTTGTTGCCGTATTCGACGAGATAAATCGCGACCATGATCGCGATCGGCACGGAGATCAGCGTGCAGAAGCCGACCTCCTCCAGGGTGCCGAGAATCGCGTGGTACGCGCCGCCGCCGGGATCGGTGAAGGTGAGGCCGCGCTGGCTGTGCGTGAACCAGCCGTTGCGAGTCATGGCGTGCAGGCCGCGATCGAGCACGGTGTAGAGAAGCCAGACGAGCGGCACCAGCGCGATCCCGAACGACAGCCACACCAGGCCCGTCATGACATTGTTCTTGACCTTGCGCCGGCCACTGCCCTTGCTGGCTCCGAAGGCGGGCGGAGCGATCGTCGCGGTCATGAGAACTCCTTGCGCCGGTTGACGATTGCTCGCGCGGCGGCGTTGACGATGAAGGTCAGGACGAACAGCACGAGGCCGGCCGCGATGTAGGCACCGGCCGAGGTCGGGCTCTCGAACTCGGCCGCGTTGTTGGCGATCTTCGACGCGAAGGTTTCGGCCCCGTTGAAGATGGATGGCGTGAACGGCGCCCCGGTGGCCGGCTTCGACAAGATCAGGTACATGGCGACGGTCTCACCCAGCGCTCGGCCGAGACCGAGCATGGCGCCGCTGACGATGCCGGCGCGACCGTAGGGGATCACGGAGAGCCTGATCATCTCCCAGCGAGTGGCGCCCAAGGCCCACGCCGCCTCGATGTTCTGGCGAGGTGTTCTCTCGAATACGTCGCGCGAGATCGCCGTCATGATCGGCAGGATCATCACCGCCAGTACGATGCCGGCGTCGAAGATCGTTCCGGTGGCGACGTTCTTCTTGTCGAATATCGGTATGAAGTCGAGGTGGTAGAGCGCACGTTGCACCGGTTCGAGCGCGGGCGCAAGAACGATCAGGCCCCAGATGCCGTAGACGATCGACGGGATGGCGGCCAACAGGTCGATGACATATGCGACGGGTGTCGCCAGGCGCTTCGGCGCGTATTGCGTGATGAACAGCGCGATACCCAACGAAATCGGCGTGGCCAGGATCATCGCGATCACCGAAACGATGATCGTGCCCCACAGCAGGTCGACGATGCCGAAACGCAGAACCTTGCCGTCGGTCGACCAGTCGCGCGAGAGCACGAAGTTGGCCTTGTCCTTCGACAGGGCGGGCCAGGCCTTGACGACCAGGAACGCGCCGACGGCGACGACCAGCGCGATGATGATCAGGCCGGACCCGATGCTCATACCGCGGAACATGCGGTCGCCGATCCGAATCTTGCCGCTCCGGCTCGGCCCGGCCGGCAAGTCGCCCGCCGCGCTCGGCGGTGGCTGGTCGATGGTGCTGATCGCCAGCGGCTCGGCCGAGCCGAGCACCTCGATCTCGTGACCGAGGTCGGTGGCGGTGGCCGGCCTCGGAGGCAGTACGCCATCCGCGTCGCCTGAGGCGGCAGCCAATCGACCCATCTCCCGTTCTATGTCGGTGTCGGTGGCCGGCCGCGGGGCCAGCACCGACTCACCGGCGATCGAGGGTGGCTCCACCTTCGGCGGCGGACCGCCGGCGGCAGATCCCGACGCGCGAGTCGTCGACTCGTCGTCGGTGGTCCGGTCTCGGTCTGGCATCGGTTCCCCTTGGCTGGTGCTCATCTATCGGCACTCCACGAGACTCCGGCCGGGCCGGCGGCTCTCGCCGCCTGCCCGGCCGGGATCATCGTTGGGTCAAGCGGTGCTCGTTGGCAAGGCCTGAAGCACCTCGGTATCGCTCGCGACTAGCTGATCTTTGCGACCACCGTCTGAACCTTCGACAGGATCTGCTGCGGCAGGGGGGCGTAGCCCAACTGGATGAGCGAGTCCTGACCGGGGCCGGACGTGTAGCTCAGGAAGGACTGAACGAGCGCGCCCTTGGCCGAGTCGGCGTACTTCGTGCAGGTGATCTCGTAGGTGACCAGGATGATCGGGTAGGCACCCGGAGTCTTGGTCGCGTAGTCCAGCTTGAGCGAGAGGTCGTCGCCGGTGCCGACGACGGTGGCCGAGTTGACCGCGGCGCTCGCGGTCTTGGCCGACAACTGCACGGCGCCGCCACCGTTGTCGATCGCGGCGGTCTGCAAATTGCCGCTCACGGCGTAGGAGAACTCGTCGTAGGCGATCGCACCTTCAGTCGCCTGCACGGCCTGCTGCACGCCCTGCGAGCCCGACTTGCCCTGGCCGACCGTGCCGGCCCAGACCTTGCTCGGCGTCGCCGTGAAGTCGGTCGGGTCGGTGGCCTTGAGGTAGGTCTCGAAGTTCTGCGTGGTACCCGACTGGTCGGAACGGTAGAACACGGTGATCGGCGTCGAGGGCAGGTTCGCGTTCTTGTTGATGCTCTTGATCGCGTCGTCGTTCCAGGTCGTGACCTTGCCGAGGAAGATCTTGGCGAGCACGTCGGGGGTCAGCGTGAGGGACGAGACGCCGTTCAGCTTGTAGGCGATCGCGACCGGTCCGACGACCATCGGCAGGTCGACCGCGGGCGAGCCACAGCGCGTCGTGGCCGCGGCCAGTTCACCCTTGGCCGGGTCCAGCGCCGCGTCCGATCCGGCGAAGTCGACCTTGTTGCCGTTGAAGTCCGTCACGCCCTGGCCCGAACCACCGCCGGCGTAGACGACTGTCGTGCCGGAGCACTTGTTCTGATAGTCCTTGATCCACTGGGTCATGGCGTTGGCCTGGGCGGTCGACCCGTCCGCGTTGAGCGTGCCTGTCGCACACTTCACCGCCGGCGCGGTCGCGCTCGGCGAGGCGCTGGAACTACCACCGCCACCGGCGGGTGCGCTCGACGAGGATGTCGTGTTGTTGGAGTCCGACCCGCAAGCCGCCAGAGTGACGGCCGTTGCGAGCAAACCGGCGGCGATACCTGCCCGGTTCAGCTTCACGTGCGCTCCCCTTTTTCTCTAATCGCATGACGTGACGGTCCGCGACGTTAAGGGGGCGAGGTGGCGCGAGGGCGTGGCCACGGTGAACGCAAGGTGAACGAGAGTCCCTGCGGACATGACGCTTTTCACTCCGCCCCGTGTCCAGCAGGTGAACGAGGCCACATTGTGATCGGGCCCACCGCCGGAGATGGCCGGTCGGGAGTCGAGTCAGCTACCCGCGAAGTGAATGAAGTTGTTCGGCCACGATGACGTTCCGGTCACCGCGCGGCGCACGTCCAAGATGCCGGGCTGGCGGCCGGGGTAGTTGTCCTCCATGAGGACGATGTAGCCCGGGCCCACCTCGACGACATAGGCGACGTGGCCGGCCGGGGCGAACGAGGACCCGGTGTCGTACTCGGCGATCGAGCCCACCGTCGGCGTTTGATCGACCCGGATTCCGAATGCTCGGGCATTGATCGCCCAGCTGCCGCCGTCGCCGAGGTTGCCCGGTCGCGGCACGCCGCGAAGCGCGAGGCGCCAGGCCGCGTAGTTGGTGCAGTTGTGCGGCCCGACGAAGTCCCATACCGCCTGCCCGGTGTAGCCGGTGTCGTCACAGACGTAGCTGGTGCTGGAGCAGATGTAGCCGGCCGGGCCGGGACCATAGACGAGGATGAGCCCACTTCGTGAGGACCACTCGGCGCCGACAGCGGCCGCGTACAGCACGAGGTTGCCGTCGTTCTGCATGACGAGCTGGCCGGAACCGAAGCGAGTCCCCGAGGCCCAGATCGCCCGACCGCCGGCGTAGAGGACGAGGTTGCCGTCGCCCTGCATCATCAGTTGGCCCGGGCCGGCGCCCGCGGTTCCGGAGCTCCAGGCCGCCCCCGAGGGGCCGTAGACGACGAGGTTACCGTCGCCCTGCATGTGCGCCGACCACCGACCGTCGCCGGACAGCAGCGCCTGGCCGGTTCCCAGCTGTTGGCCGGTCGCCAGGGTGTCGGCTCGTGCTCCTGTCGAACCGGTGAAGGAGGACCACAACGGACGGTTGCCGCCGTCGTAGATCACCAAGTTGCCGTCGTCCTGCATGACGAGCCGGTCGGCGGCGCTCGGCTCGGTATTCGACGCCCAGGTCGGCCGCCCGGCGGAGTAGAGGACGAGGTTGCCGTCGCTCTGCATCATCAATTGACCCGGCCCGGTTCCGGCCGTGCCCGAGCTCCAGATCGCGCCCGACGGGCCGTAGACGACGAGGTTGCCGTCGCCCTGCATCACCGCCTGGTAGCGACCGCTCGGTGAGCTGAGCACCTGGCCGGCGCCAAGTCCCTGGGTAGAAGCAAGGGTTGCCGCAGGTGCCGCGATCGCCGGCGCGGCCGTGAACGCGGCGGTCGAGGAAATCGCCATCGCCATGATGCAGACGGCGGCGGCGGCCACGGCGCGACGGGTGCGCGACCGGGTCGACCGACGGAAGTTGATCACAATCGGGTGAGACTGCCCCAGCTCTGCGCTCAGCGCAAATTCAGCCGGAGCGTGCTCGGCCGGGACGTCGGAACTGGATATCGGTCGCGGCACGTTCGAAGCCCGCCCGTTCGTACAGTCTCAGGGCCGTCGCGTTGTCGTCGTCGACGTACAGAATGACCTCGCTCGAGCCGCTCGCCGCTAGGTGGCGCAGTCCCTTCATCAGCAGCGCTTTTCCGAGGCCCGTGCCCTGGGCGCCCGGCGCGACGCCGAGCACGTAGACCTCTCCGACCGCGTCCGGATGCCGCTTCGTCCAGTGAAAACCGATCATTTCACCGGATCGCTCGGCGATGAGGAAGCCGTCCGGATCGAACCAATCCTCCTTTTCGCGCGCCTCCAGGTCGGCCCGCGTCCAACGACCTTGCTCCGGATGGTGAGCGAAGGCCGCGGCGTTGAGGGCGAGCCAGGCCGGCTCGTCACGGCCGAGCTCGAATGTGCGTCCGTGGACACCGACGGGCCAAGCGGCCTCGGCGATGTCCCCGAGTGGCCGGCGCAGCCGGTGCAGCAACCGCACCTGTTCGTATCCGCGCGCGGCGACGGCGGCGGCAATCCGGCTGGTCGAACCGTGCGCCCAGATCTCGAAGTCGTCGGCCTGGGCTTCCAGGGCGTCGAGTACCGCGTTCAACTCCTCAGGACCGGCCAGCACCTCGGCCGATCCGTGGGCGAGTTGCCCGTAACCGCGTAGGTGCCCGTCCGTGCGGACGAGAACGTGGACGCCGGCATCACCGACTAGGTCGGCCAGCGCCTGGTCCGAGAGTGGTGGCGCGCCGTCGCGTCGCTCCAGCTCGGTTGCCAGACCCCGAATCGCCTGTCGCTCTTCGTCGCTCAGCTCGCGTCGAACCTGGGTCACAATGGGCTGTCTCGGTCAGTGACCAGCGCGCGATTCGGGGCTGGCCGATGCAGCTCGGGCAGTGCCTCGAAGTGCTTCTGACGGGCGGCCGCCGTCTTGCTCGTGATGACGTCGTCGAGCGCGGCCACATGGACGGTGATGCCATCGACCACGCGGGCGACGGCTTGACCGATCAGATCGTTGTAGCCGGCGGGAAACGCGGCCGGGCTGAACGTCAGGTCCATGTCGCCGTGGGCGTTCGCAGATTCAGCATCTTCTGTCCCCGCAGGGCCTCGGCGGATGTATCGACGGCAGGCCGTCCGGGACGTCGTTTACGCGAATCCCGGCATGAAGTTGGCGAATTTGGCGGCCGTCCAGCTCCGGAGCGGTCACCGGTCGTCATGGTCGTCGTAGGGCTCGAGCCGCACTCGCGGTTCGAGATCGGCGGCCGCGAGGATGCGGCACAGGACCGGCCACGACGGTTGGCGGGTGCCCGCTTCGATCTTCGAAATCGTGGTGTGCGGGACCCCGGCGGCTGCGGCCAGCTGTCGCTGACTGAGGCCCTTCTGAATCCGGGCCAGCTTGAGTACGTTACCGGCGAAGTTCTCGACGGCGCGGGTGGTGGTGGGACCCATCGTGGCCATACTCTGATGGTACCCGATCAGGTAACAGGTTCAGCAGGCTGTTCCGTCCCCGTCATCCGGCGACGGTATCCGCGCATCCGGCACAGCGTCGGTCAAGCCGACGTCAGTTTGTGAGGTCGGCGCCGTCGAGCTCGTCGAGGTCGTCGGCCAGGGAGCGCCGGTGTTCGGCCGCCGCGTCGGTCGACGGGCGAACGAACTTGTACCCCACGTTGCGCACGGTGCCGATCATCGCCTCGTGCTCGGCTCCGAGCTTGGCGCGCAGCCGCCGCACGTGAACGTCGACCGTCCGGGTGCCACCGAAGTAGTCGTAGCCCCACACTTCCTGCACCAGGTGCGCGCGGGAGAAAACCCGGCCGGGATGCTGGGCCAGGAACTTCAGCAGCTCGAACTCCTTGTACGTCAGGTCGAGTGCGCGGCTTTGGAGACGGGCCGTGTAGGTCGACTCGTCGATGATCAGATCCCCGATGTTGACGTGATCGGGTGCCGGCATGCCGGTCTTGGCCAGTCGATCGGTGGCCAGGCGCAGGCGGGCGTCGAGTTCGGCCGGCCCGCAGGTGTCCAGGACGATGTCGTCGACCGCCCAGTCGACCGACACGGCGATAAGCCCACCTTCGGTGAGCACCGCGACGACCGGAGTGCTCATGCCGATCGCCTTGAGCACGCGAGTGAACGAACGAGCGGCGGCCAGGTCACGGCGCGCGTCGAGCAGGATGACGTCGCAGCCGGAACGGTCGACCAGCTCCGAGGCATCCAAGGGCAGAACAGTGACTGAGTGCGACAGAAGTCCGAGGGCCGGCAGCACTTCGGTAGTCGGCTGAACGGCGGCGGTGAGCAGCACAAGATCCACGAACGCCTCCATGACGAGCAGGCGAGACAGGAGGTGGAGGACCAGCCGCACTGCCGGTCGCCCAGCGGGCGGCGCTGCCCGGTCCGAAGAATGCTACAAGACCGACAGCGCTTCCGGCGCGGCGAGGTACCGCACGGTGGTGGGACGGTGACCACAGTCCGGTCTGGGACGATGGCCGGGTGAAGCAGCGGCCGGCCGGGACGAGTGACGTCGACGAGATCTCGCCCGAGGACACCGATTCGACCGGCGCCCAGGGCCGCACGGAGGGTGACGAGGGGGCCGCAGTCGACTTCCTCAGCGGTGCGGCGTTGGCGCTGGTCGCCGGCGCGGCCCTGTTCGCGTGTGCGAGCCAGAGCGCGCTGGCACTGCTCATCGCGGTCGCCGCGACCCAGGGCTGCACCGTGCTGAGCTGGGTCATCGGCACGGCGCTGCCGGGCCGTATCGGCGCCCTCGTGATCGGAGCCATGGCGGCGGCGGCCGCCGACACCGTGGTGTCGGTCTGGCCCCACGGTCAGCTGGGCACACTGGTCGGGGTCGTCGGCCTGGCCCTCGCGGTGATGTTCTTCCACCAGCTCACCCGGGGCGTCGTGCGGGCCCGCGTCGTCGAGTCGCTGTCCGATATCGCGCTGCTCATCGTCGTGACCGTAGCCCTGGCCTCATTCGTGCAACTACGGCACGAGGTCGACGGCCGGCAGCTGGTCATGTCAGTCGCCCTGATAACCGGCGCGGCCCTGGTGGTCGGATTCGTCATCGACCTCGTCTGCCCGCGTCCCCGCTTCGATCCGGAGGTGTCACGGGGTCTGCTGGCGGTGGTCGTGTCGACGCTGGCGGGCGCGGCGGTCGGGTATGTGCGCTTGAAAGGCACGATCGAATTCAATGCCGGACGGGCCGCCTTTCTCGGCGCCGCCCTCGCGGCGATCGCGGCGCTGTTCGCGATGGCGACCGGCTTCATCCAGCACGCCTCGTCGCTGCCCAGCAGCGGGTTCGCCCGGCGGCTGCGCCCGGTCTTCGGAATCGGGATCGCGTACGGCCTGGTCGCGCCGACGGCGTACCTGCTCTGTCTGGCCATCCGCGGGTGAGGCCGACCGGCATGCCCGTACGCCGCCGGAGGTGGGATTGGCTCGCGCTGGTCATCGTCGTGCTGGTCCTGATCGTGATCGTCGTCGTGGCCGATCGCGTCGGCGTGGCCCTCGCGCAGTCGGCAGCCGAGAAGTACCTCAGCCAGCAGGCCGACTTCGAGGGTTCGCCCAAGGTCGACATCCACGGGGTGCCGTTCCTGACCCAGGCCATCTCGGGTAAGTACGACGACGTCGAAGTGTCCGGGCGGCAGGTGCGGCTGGACGGGTTGACCGGCACGGACTTGGACGTCCACCTGCATGACGCCAAGATCTCCCTCGCCGAGGCCTTCAGCCGCTCGGTCCGTTCGGTTCCCTGCTCCTCGATCGACGGCCGGGTGACGCTGCCGTTCAGTGCGATCACCTCGCTGGTGAACGTGCAAGGACTGTCGCTGACCTGGGCCGACAACGCGATATCGGTCCGGGTCTCCGTCCCGGTACTGGGCAAGAGTGAAGTTGCTACCGGCTTGGCGACGGCGTCGGTGCAGAAGCAGAAACTGCAGCTACACATCAGCAAGGTGGCCGTCGCGGGCGTCTCCCTTCCCGACAGCGTCGTGAACCAGCTCGTGTCGCAGCTCAGCGCGCCGGTGTCGCTGCCGCAGTTGCCGTACAACCTGGCCATCAATACGGCGTCGGTCGGACCTGCGGGCGTGCTGCTCGTCGCCCACTCCGGGCCGGTGGTCCTGCGTCAGCAGTAACCGGGCCTTGGATCGACCGGTACTCTGTCACCCCATGGGCATCGCGCTCTGCGCCGTGAGCACCGCGCTCACCTCCCGCCGCACGGTCGACCTGTGCCGTGTGGGCAGCTGCCTGTGTCACTGATCGCCTGAGGCGTTCGGCATGAACGCCGGCCCCGGCGCGCCCGCGAACCCGTCGGCGCGCTCCAGACCCGGTCATATCCCTCTTCACCAGGTAGGAGATCAACCATCATGAGCCGCGCAGACGTGCTCGTCTCGGCCGACTGGGCCGAGCAGAACCTCACCGCTCCGGGTGTCGTTTTCGTCGAGGTCGACGAGGACACGTCCGCCTACGACGGCGGACACATCCCCGGCGCCGTCAAACTCGACTGGAAGACCGAACTGCAGGACCCGGTGCGCCGGGACTTCGTGAACAAGGAGCAGTTCGAGGCGCTGCTGTCGTCCAAGGGCATCGGCAACGACGACACTGTGATCCTGTACGGCGGCAACAACAACTGGTTCGCCGCGTACGCCTACTGGTACTTCAAGCTCTACGGCCACACCGCCGTGAAGCTGCTCGACGGTGGCCGCAAGAAGTGGGAGCTCGACGGCCGTGAGCTGTCCAAGGACACCGTCAATCGTCCCGCGACGAGCTACCAGGCGCAGGATCAGGACCTTTCGATTCGCGCCTTCCGCGACGAGGTCGTCGCCGCCATCGGCTCGAAGAACCTGGTCGACGTGCGCTCGCCCGACGAATTCGCCGGCAAGCTGCTGGCGCCAGCTCACCTGCCGCAGGAGCAGGCGCAGCGCGGTGGTCACATTCCGAGCGCGCTGAACGTGCCGTGGAGCAAGGCGGCCAACGAGGACGGCACGTTCAAGTCCGACGAGGAGCTGCGGGCGCTCTACGCCGAGGCCGGCCTCGACGACGCCAAGCAGACGATCGCCTACTGCCGGATCGGTGAGCGTTCGAGCCACACGTGGTTCGCGCTGCACGAGCTGCTCGGCCACGGAGACGTGAAGAACTACGACGGCTCCTGGACCGAGTACGGGTCGCTGGTCGGCGTCCCGATCGAAACCGGAGCCTGAGGATGTGCGGAGCCCCCGCCCAGGCGCCGGAGCTGCCCGCGC
>JAFAWL010000053.1 GCA_019241805.1 Actinomycetota bacterium | reverse complement strand
CCGCAACTTCTGGGGCTATCAGTCGATCGGGTACTTCGCGCCACACCACGAATACGCCTCGAGTGGCGATAGAGGAGGTCAGGTCGAGGACTTCAAGGCGATGGTCCGGGCCCTGCACGCCGCGGGGCTCGAGGTGATCCTCGACGTCGTCTTCAACCACACCGCCGAGGGCAACGAGCACGGCCCGACGCTGTGCTTCCGCGGCCTCGACAACGCCGCCTACTACCGGCTCGAGCACGACGACCGCAGCCGCTATGTGGACGACACCGGCACGGGCAACACCTTCGACGCCCACCAGCCGCAGGCGCTGCGGCTGATCATGGATTCGCTGCGGTACTGGGTGCAGGAGATGCACGTCGACGGCTTCCGCTTCGACCTGGCGGCCACCCTCGGCCGCGGAGCCGAGGATTTCGACCCGCACGGCGCATTCCTGGACGCGATCGGGCAGGACCCAGTGCTGGGGCAAGTGAAGCTGATCGCGGAGCCGTGGGACGTCGGCTACGGCGGCTACGAGCTCGGCGACTTCCCTCCCGGCTGGAGCGAGTGGAACGGCCGCTACCGCGATACGGTGCGCGACTTCTGGCGCAGCACCGACGGGACGCTGCCCGATTTCGCGACGCGACTCACCGGTTCATCTGACCTTTACGGGCGCGGTCGCCGGCCCACCGCGTCGGTCAATCTGATCACGGTGCACGACGGATTCACCCTGGCCGATCTGGTGAGCTACGACGCCAAGCACAACGAAGCCAACGGCGAGGACAACCGCGACGGCAGTGACGACAACCGCAGCTGGAACTGCGGGGTCGAGGGACCTACGGACGACCCGGCGGTACTCGCGTTACGAAGACAGCAACGTCGGAACTTTCTCGCCACTCTGCTTCTGTCCGAGGGAGTACCGCTGCTGCTGGCCGGAGACGAGCACGGTCGCACCCAGCGCGGCAACAACAACGCCTACTGTCAGGACAACGAGATCAGCTGGGTCGACTGGTCGCTGGCCGGCGGCCGAGACGACCTCACCGACCTTGTCGCGGCGCTGTGCCGCTTGCGGCTGAGCACCCCCGCCCTGCATCGCAGCCGCTTCCTCCGGGAAGGCGAGATCGTGTGGCTCCGCCCCGACGGCGAGCCGATGAGCCCGGCGGACTGGAACGAGCCCTTCGCGCACGCGGTCGCGGTGACGGCGCCGGCCGCCGGGTTCGCGTTGCTAGTAAACGCATGGTGGGAGCCGCTGGCCTTCCGCCTGCCGAGCGACCTCCGGAGCGAGCGCCTATCGGTGCTGGTCGACACCTCACAGGATCACGGCCCGAAGGGTGAGCTCGGCCCGATCGACGAGGTCAACCTGCCCGGAAGGTCGCTGGTGCTGCTCGAGCGGCGCCGCTCCCGGCCGTAGACAGCTTTCGTATCGCCGCGGTGCCCTTGACGTCTGAATCCGGCCGCAGCCTCGCCGTAGCTTCACATCGACCCGTCAATCCAACTCATGAGGTGACGACATGAAGCGCGCGATCAAGGGATTGCTCACGTTGAAGTTCCTGCGGCGCCGGCTCCACCGGCACGCTGGACACTCCCACCACCGGTGAATGACGGAGCTTGCGCCTAACCGTGCTGGAGCGCGCCCGCCGTACGGCGGGCGCCTCTCCGGCCGCGTCCTGCAGATCACCTGGCATCGCCGGCGCTATCGGCGGGCCGCCCGACGACGCGAACATGGTGGCGTCACACCGGCTCCCCCAGGGAGGCCCAGCCACGGGCCGTTCCGAGGCCTGGACCCGACACCGGCGCTCGGCGTAGCCGCCTGACGTGATGTCTCTCAACCACAAGCCACGGCTCGATCGGTTCGGCTAGCTGTAGCTGTGCTTGACTCGCTTCAGAGTCGATTCTGGGGTTAACGGGATAGACACGTGTTGGCTCGGTGCGTGAGACTTGGCACGTGGTTCGGACCGTCCTGATCGTCGATGATGACCGGTCGTGCCGCGATGCGGCTCGGATAGTCCTGGCGGCTCGCGGCTTCCACGTCCTCGGGGAGGCAGATGGCGCGGTCCAAGGCTTGGCGCTTGCCCGCCAGTTGCGACCGGACGCTGTGTTGCTAGACGTCTACCTTCGCGATGGTGATGGGGTCGCTGTCGCCAAGCGCCTTTCCGCGACCGGAGGGTGCCGCGTGGTCCTGACTTCCAGCGATCGACACGCGGCGCCTGATCGGCTGGTCTCCTCATGTGGTGCCGCCGGCTTCGTGCCGAAGGAAAACCTGGCTGGCCCGGCGCTCAAGGCCTACCTCGCGGCTTGATCGCCCGCGTCGGGCAGCGGGATTTCCGCGCGTAGGATGGTTCCCGACGACTTCGGGCTTTCAAGCTGCAACGTACCGCCGAGCGCCCCGACACGGTCGGCCAGGCCGGCTAGGCCGTGGCGTGCGCGCTGGAGCTCAGCACCACCGACTCCATCGTCGCGGACCTCGACTGTGAGGCGGGTGCCGGTAACGGCAACGCGTACGCCTGCTGCCTGCGCCTTCGCATGCTTGACAACGTTTGTCAGTGCCTCCGAGATGACGAAGTAGGCACTCCCCTCGATCACTGTGGGTAGCCGCATCTCCGGGGCCTCCAACGGATGAATCGGTAGCGGTAGGTCGTCGGCGAGGGCCTCAACTGCCGCCCGCAGGCCACGGGTGGTCAGCAGGGTGGGATGGATTCCCGCGGCAAGCTCTCGGAGTTCGTTTATCGCGGCCCGCGCCTGCCGGGTTGCCGTTTCGAGCAGTTCCGCGGCGTGCTCTGGGTCGGAGGCAGTGAGCTCTCGGGCGAGCTCGAGATTCAGGACCACACTCACGAGCTTCTGCTGTGCTCCGTCGTGTATGTCGCGCGTGA
>JAFAWL010000340.1 GCA_019241805.1 Actinomycetota bacterium | reverse complement strand
GCTGATGGGCAATCGCTCACGGGTGTCGTTCGGCGGCGGCTGCGGGCGGCATCAAGCCCGACGACATCGCTGACGGTCAGAGATAGAGACAGAACGGATGGCCCTCGGGATCGACGCACACGACGACGTCGGCCTGTGGTTGGTAGTCGGCCTGCGTCGCACCGCAGGCCAGCGCATGACGGCGAGCGGCGTCGAGATCGTCGACCTTGATCTCCAAGTGCAGCTGCATCGGCGGCTGTCCGGCCCGCCCGGGCCACTGCGGCCGTTGGTGGTGCTGTTCGTACTGACAGCCGATGCCGACGCCACCGCCCGGGTCCTCGACCACCAGGTAGGTCTGTCCGGCCGCCGAATCGACCGGCCAGCCGAGTAACCGCCCGTAGAAGCGCGCCAGCTGCGCGGGGTCGGACGCGCCCAGCGTGACATAGGTGAGCGTCAGGTTCACGCCGCCGGCCTCCTTACCCGATCGCTCGATATCAGCTCGACCCACCCCGTTCCGCACCGCGGACTCAGCGTTCCCAGAAAGGCGAGATCAGACGCTAGGTTCCACGGACGCCGACGACTCGCCGCCCACCGGCGACGAGCCCGCGCCCACGCGTGGACCGAGGACTGGGAGGATCCGATGCCGGCCGGCAAGCGCACGACCGAAGCCGATTCCAGGCCTGACCGCACGACCGCCGCCCGATCCGCGTCGCGCACGCGCGCGGCCCGACCGACTCGAACGACGACCGCCGAGCCATCGCGGCCGAGCAACCCGATAGATGTGCCTACTGTGGGCACCGACGCCGCCTTCGGGCCGCCGGCGCCGAGCGCCACCAGCGACTCTGGACGACCGCGTCTGGACAACGTCTCCGAAGTGCGCCACTTCTTCCGGACCAACGACGTGCCGATCTATTTCGTCGGGGCGACGCCGTTCAACCTGCTCGGGATCGACCGATGGGTGCGCAATTTCACCTACATCGCCTACTACGACGCATGGGACGGGGCCCATCCGCACGTTTTCACGCCGGCGTACAAGCCCTACGTCGACTTCGAGAGCGGCGATCAGATCAACAATTGGTTACTGGAGAACGCCGAGGTTCGTGCATTCATCGGCGCCCGCACGGTCCGGGGTGTCCGGCCGAAGGTGGCCCTCGTCTTCTTCGACGAGAACACCGAGCGGATTTGCGATGAACTCGGCTACGACCTGATCCTGCCGCCGGCCGAGCTTCGCCGTCACCTCGACTCGAAACTCGTGACGACCCGATTGGCCGACGAGGTGGGCGTGCCGAGCGTGCCCAACACGCTGGCGACCGTCGACGACTATGCGACCCTGTTGGCCGTCGCCGACAAGGCCGGCCTCGGCACCGACCTCGTCGTGCAGACTGCTTTCGGAGATTCGGGCCGGACGACGTACTTCCTCGCTTCTGAAGTCGACTGGCGAGACAGTGCCCAGGAGCTGGCCGGGCACGAGGTCAAGATCATGAAGCGGATCAACCACCGGGCGGTCGCCGTCGAAGCTGTGCTCACCTCGTGCGGCACGGTGGTCGGACCGTTCATGTCCGAACTCACCGGACATGAGCGGCTGACGCCGTATCGCGGTGGCTGGTGCGGCAACGAGATGTACCCGGACGTGCTCGACGCGTCGGCGCGGGTCCGGGCGGGTGAACTCGTCCGGAAACTCGGCGACCGGTTGGGCGCCGAGGGCTACCGCGGGTTCTTCGAGGTGGACGTACTGGTCGACGTCGACGACGGTGAGATCTATCTCGGCGAACTGAACCCCCGGATCAGCGGCGCATCGTCGATCACGAACGTGACGGCGGGTGCGTACGCCGACGTCCCCCTGTTCCTCTTCCACCTGCTCGAGTTCATGGATGTGGACCTCGATCTCGACATCGATGCGATCAACGCACGATGGCAGCGGCTCGCCGCGGCCGATCTCTGGTCACAGATGATCATCAAAGAGACCGGCTCCGAGGTCGAACAGGTGCTCACCGCGGCGCCGACGGGGGCGTACGTCCTGGACGCCGCCGGCGCGCTGGTCTTCCGCCGCAGCGCCCTGGACTGGCATCAGCTGCAGAACGAGGACGAGGCGTTCTTTCTGCGCATCTACGGTCCCGGCGACTATCGCTGGAAGGGTGCCGACCTCGGCGTCCTGGTCACCAAGGGCCGATTGCAAACCGACCGGGCCGGACGCGTCGGGCTCACGATCCGGGCCAAGCACCTCATCGACTCGATCCGCGCGCATTACACCGGCCGGATCCTCGCGACGCCGGTCGCGCACGGCACCAACAGCATGGTGGGTTCCGGATGACCAAGGGCAGGATCGCGCTCGGGTCGGTGACGCGGCCGGCCCCACATCCGGAAGAGGATGGGTGCGGCAGTGGCCCTCGGGGATGATCTTCGCCGGGCTCGTCCCGGATTGACGTTGGACAACTGGCAGTGCGCATCGAACGTTAAGTGGTCCTTCCAGCACTTGGACGCGGTTGTGCCGACCACCCCGATCGTTCGAGGTGCCGGCCCGGCCGCGGCGTTGCCGCCCGATCCACGATGGTGCACCGCCGACGTCGCCGCGATCGTCATCCCGCAACCGAACGGCAGCGAGTTGACTGTCGCTGATGTGTTGGCGGCCACCGACACCGACGGCTGGATGGTGACCCGTCAAGGCTGCGTCGTCGCCGAGGAGTACTGCGGCGAGATGACGGCCTCCACCCGGCACATGCTCATGTCGGTGAGTAAGTCACTGGTCGGCGCGGTCGCGGGCGCGCTGGTCGATGGCCAGGCGCTGCAACCCGATGCGCCGGTCAGCGCGTACGTGCCGGTGCTGGCCGACACCGGCTACGCCGGCGCGACCGTGCGCCACCTGCTCGACATGCGCTCGGGTGTCCGCTTCAGCGAGGACTATCTGGATCCCGCCTCCGAGGTGCGTCTGCTGGAAGAGGCGATCGACTGGACGCCGCGACGTCGCGAGCACGGGCCAAGGACGATGTACGACTTCCTGTGCACGCTGACCCAGAACCGGCCGCACGGTGGGCCGTTCGAGTATCGAAGCGGCGAGACCGATGTGCTGGGCTGGGTCTGCGAAGCGGCGGCCCGGCAACCGATGCCGCAGCTGATGTCCAGCGTGTTGTGGGCGCCGCTCGGAGCCGCGCACGACGCCCTGATCGGCATCGACTCCGTCGGTACCGGGATGTTCGACGGCGGCATCTGCGCCACGCTGTCCGACCTGGTGCGCTTCGGTTGCATGCTGGCCAACCACGGCGTGTCGCTCACCGGCCAACGGGTGCTGTCCGCCGCGTGGATCGATGACACCTTGCGTGGCGGCCCGGACTCTCGCGAGGCATTCGCGGCGAGTTCGACCGTCACCTTGATGCCCGACGGCATGTATCGCAATCAGCTCTGGTTCCCCTACGCCGGAAGCGACGTGCTGCTCTGCCTCGGCATCCACGGTCAGCTGATCTACATCAATCGTCCCGCCGGAGTCGTCGCGGCCAAACTATCCAGCTGGCCCGAACCGCAGGATGCCTGGAAGCTGTTCACCACGTTACGAGCTCTGGACACGATCGCGGTCCGGGTCGGCTTCCCCTTCCCCTGAGCCGTCCCCGACGGGTCAACGGCCGGCCGTGCCGCTCGCCCAGATCGCTCGGCTCGCGTCGTACAGCACGAGGTTGCCGTCGTTCTGCATGACCAAGGCGATCGAGCCACGCCCGGGCGTGCCCGAACTCCATAACCCGGGTTGGCCCGGAGCGGGGTAATAGACGACGTTGCCGTCCGACTGGAACACGGTCGTGGGAAGGTCCGGGAGCCCGACTCCGGTGCGAGCAGTGCCCGAACCCCACACGGCGCCGTGCGGACCGTAAATCACGAGATTGCCGTCGTTCTGCATGAGCAACAAGTGCCGCTCGTCCGCCGACAGCAAAGTCTGACCGCCGGACAACCGCCCACCGACGCTCAACGTGTCGGCCCCCGCTCGGCCGCCGGCCCAGACGGCCCCGTTCGGGCCGTACAGGACGAGGTTGCCGTCGTCCTGGATCAGCAGGCTGTTAGCGGTGCCCGCGCCGACGGTTCCGGTCGCCCAGAGCGGCTGGCCCGAGGCGGAGTAGATCACCGCGTTGCCGTCGGTCTGCACCGTCAAACCGGCGCCGGCGTGCCCCTGGGTACCGCTACTCCACAGCGCCCGTCCGTTGCCGTACTTGACCAGATTGCCATCCGATTGCATGACCAGCTGGTACTGGCCTGATGTCGAGCTCACCGCCTGGCCGGCCGTGAGTTGCTGCCCGGCGCTCACGGAGTTCGGCCCCGTGGGCAGCCGGTACGCCGCGACGTGATTGCTCGCATCGGTGTAATAGACGGTCGAGCCGATGACGATGGCGCTGTTCCAGTGCACGCCGCCGTTGATTCCGTTCGTCCAGAGCCGGTTGCCGGTGCGGGCGTCAAGGGCGACCAGGCCGCCACCGGTGACGTAGAAGACCACGCCGTTGGACAGCACGGGGCTGAAGCCGCTGGCGGTGGTTTTCCACGCTGTGGTGAGGACCGGTTTTCCGGTCGCATCGGCCGTGAGCCGCTCCCCCGAAATCCCGCTGCCGGTGACGACGATCACCCACGTCGTGCCCGTCGACGGATCGGTCCAGGCCAGCGGCTGCGTCAGCACCTGGCCGCCTTGCGGCACATTGACATCCGCAAGCTCACCGCCGGTGTGCCCGGGTCCGCCCTGGCCGCTGAGATCGGCCAGATCGAGCAGGTGCAGCTGGGCGTCTTTGCCGCCCTGTACGGCCAGATGGTCGAACGCGCTGCCACTGACTTTCGGCAACAAGGTCGGTGCCGTGCTTCCCAGGTCTTCGTCGGTGTCTTGCAGATGTTGGAAGTTCGGCGGCGTCCAGGAATCCAGTGGTTGTCCGGACCCGTCGGGCGACAAGGCGATGACGGTGTCGCCCCAATCGTGCGACGCGGGGGCGTAGGTGGCGTTTCCGGTCACGAAGAAGATGCGATCGAGCGTCGGGTCGTAGACGACACCGGGCCGGGCCCAGACGGCGGACTGCACCTGCGCGCAGTCGGGCGTCGCCGGCTTCTCGGCGAAGTGCACGGGCTGATCGCTGCATTGAGTGTTGAAGACGGTTTGCGCGCCGGTCGTCAGGTTGATGGTCGTGACGTGTCCCTGATAGTCGCCGCCGTCGCCGGGGTAGCCGCCGTTGGGCACGTACAGGTACGAGGTGCCGTTGGCGGCGGTGGCGACGGCGAGATCGCCGGAGCCCTTCTCGTCGAAGCCTTTGATAGTTGTGGTCTCCGGCCACCCGCCGGTAGTGATCTCGCTGCCAGTGCCGGCGACGTACTTGTGCGCCTTGCCGTCGAGCCCGTACGCGTAGACGTATTGCCCGCTCGGATCGATTGCGGGCGCGGCGGTGGTGTAGCAGGCCGTCGAACCATTGTTGATCTTGCAGCTGCCGGGCCCGACCTGCATCGACCACACGATCGATCCCGAGTCGGCGTCCAGGGCGACGGTGGTCCCGTTGTGCGTCGTGACGAAGAGCAGATTGCGGACGCCGGACGCGGTCGAGACGCCGGACGCGTACACCGGACTGCCGTCCGCGACATCGCTCAAGGTGGTGCTGAACAGTCGCTGCAGGGTGTTCACGTTCTGCGGGGTGACCGTGGCGTCCGCGGCGGCGACCTGACTGTGGCCGGGATCGCGCCCGAACTGCGGCCACGGTGGACTCGCGTGCGCGGGAACGACGGCGGTCACCAACACGAGCGCGGCTACGGCAAGGACCCAGACCGGTCGACGACGCACTATCGACTCCTCGCTTCCGGCAACGAGCGACGCCAATTCCATCGAACGTAACATCCGTGAAGGATGTTCGCGGCCTCACCATCAATGAGGTCGAGACCGATAGCGGACGTCTCCCGTATCGTCTCGGGTATGGCGAACACCTATCAAATTTCGGTCATAGACGGTCGCGGCCCGTCGCTGAGAGAGTTCCCGGACGAGATCATGCACTACGAGTCCCAAACGTATCCGCGCATCGGGGAAACCATCGATTTGCCGGACGGCACAGCTCTGCCGATTAGCGCCGTCGAGGACGACCAAACCGCGGACGGCGTGGTCACTGTCATTGTCGGGGGTCCCGCGCAATAGAGAGGTTTGAGGTCGGTCCAGCCTTATTGCCCATCGACATCGACCGGCCGACCTCCCCGTCGTCGGATGTCCGGGTCAGGCCCGCTCCAGGATGAACACCGGGATTTCACGGTCCGTCTTGGTCTGGTAGTCGGCGTAAGCCGGCCACACTTCCACCGCGCGAGTCCACCACTTGGAGCGCTCGTCCCCTTCGGCCAGGTGTGCGACCATCGAGCACCGCTGAGGTCCGTCCTGCACTTCGACGTGCGGATCGGCACGTAAGTTGTGGTACCAAACCGGATTGTCGGGGGCGCCGCCTTTCGAGGCGATCGCGGCGTAGCTGCCCTCGTGCTCCACGCGCATGACCGGGTTCTTCCTGAGTTTCCCGGTGCGCGCACCCCGGCTGGTCACCACGATCACGGGCACGCCCCTCAGCATCGTGCCCTCGGTGCCGCCGGAGCTCTCGATCTGCTCCACCTGGTCGCGCACCCATTGCTGGGGACTGGGCTCGTATTCGTCGTCCATGCCTCCAGCTAACACCACCTGGTCGAGTGCGTGATCAACGTCTCTCGTCGGTGAGCCGGACCTGCCGGCCGCCGGCGCGATGCGGATCAGCTTCCGCCAGCGCAAACCTCAACAAGGCGCCGCCGAGCAGATCGAACAGTTCCCGATCTTCGAGATGGGCCGGCCGAAACTCACGGGCCGCGCGACCGGCATCGATCGATGCGTCGCCGAATCGCAGCCGCCAGCGCGTTCCAACCCCGCTGGTACAGCGGCCCACACTCGTGACGCGCGTCGGGTGTGCCAGGACGATCGTCGCCACCTCCGCGCGCTCTTCACTCATACGAATCCAGCCCCAACGGCGTAAGCCATTGACGTTCACTATTCGAGTCAACGGCTGCAGTTGCGCCGCGCGGCGGAGTCCGAGACCGTCGCTGCTCGACTGGCACGAAGCCCGCCGGGGTGAGAACGTCACTCGTCGATCAGACCACGAGCCCCGTCAACGGTCCACGTCTGCTCGGCAAAGTTCATCGGCGGTTCAGGACGTCAGCGGGGTCCAGGGCGTGTCTGACGGCGACTGCGTGGCGATTCCCGGAAGGTCGCCCTGCGTCCACCATTTGGCCTGATACCCGACGCCGTCGTAGAGCACGCGGTCGCCGGCGACGTAGACGGTCGCGGCATTCCAGGCCGGATAGGTGCCCGAGGGCAGCGTTGGCGTGGCGCTCGGGTGCTCCCCCGGCAACACCGGGCCCATCAGCGTCCAGGGCGTGTCGGCGACATTGCTTACCGGAGCGTCCGGAGTGTCGCCCTGGGTGTACCACTTCGCCTCGTAGACATTGTGGTGCCAGACGATCTTCGTCCCCTTCGGATAGGCCTGTGAAGGATTCCAGATCGGGTACGGGGAGTTGGCCGGGTCGTCCGCACCGGTAGCAAGCGCCGCCGGTGTCGTCCGTCCCGACGACGATGTCGACGAGGATGCCCCGATTGCGGTCGCCGGTCGCGGCGAGACGCTGAACTTGTTGAAGACGGCGGTGAATGCGCCGGCGTCCTGGCTCACGCCGCTGCAGTTCGGCGACACCACCTCGACATTGGCGTAGTTCGGTCCACAGCTGCGGTCGCGGTTGAGCGACCACATCGACAGCAGCCGCAACCGGTGCTGCTGCGCGAAGTCGAGCAGTCGATGAGCATCATCGAGATCGAAGCGTTCTGACGCCGTGTCGTTCTGGCCGATCATCGGCGTGACTCCGATGCGCTGCCAAACCTCGTCATCAGACAGCGAGTGACCGCTGCCGGAAAGGCTCGCGTGTAGTTGCGTCTCCAGGCCCGTCAACGAGGACTCGGCCAGGTCGGACATCGTCTGACCCGCAGCCAACGGTTGGCCGTAGTCCATGGTCAGGGCGTTGACACCGGCGACGTCTACTCCGGCCGTCAGTGTCGCCGTCAGCACCTGCTGGCCGGTTTCGGTCAGCCCCTTCGGCCCGACGGGCAACGTGAGCCAGACGCCCAGCGAGCGACCCGCTGACTTCTCCTCCTGCTGCACCGCGGCAATCGCCGTCGCTCGGCGCGTGTCTACGTCGGGGGCCGACGCCGCATCACTCTCGATATCGAGATCGATCGCGTCGAGTGAGTACCGATCGACAACATTCTTGTAGCCGGCGGCGAGTGCGTTGGCGTCCTTGCACGACACGGCCAATTCCGAGTTGGCCTGCCCGCCGAACGACACCGTCACGTGTCCGCCCCGTTGCCGCAGTCGAGCGATGCGCCGGTCGAGATCCATGCCGGTCGACGCGGCGTTGAGCGAGTAGGCGGCGCCCCAGCTCGGCTGGCAGGCCGAACCGGGGGTCTGGACCACGAAGCCCAGCACGACGTTGGCCGCAGCCGACTGTGTCGGATCCTCGAAACCGAACTGCGGGGTGGCCGTCACGTCGACGTAGGGCGCGAACGACGACGCCGTCACGAAGGTCGTCCGCTCGGCGGCGTCGCGCCGGAAACCCACGATGGCGGCCGTAACGACGCCCGCGAGCAGAATCACCCCACCGACCCGGGTCCAGGACAGTCGTCGACGCAGCGGCGCCGGCGCGGTCAGGCCGCGCAACGCTTCGGCGTGCGCCTGTTCTTCGGGTGTCATGCAGCGGGCTACTTTCCCTCGATCGGAAGCCGGTTCGGTCGGTCTGACCAGCTGATCGGCAGGGCGCACGAAGATCTTACGGATCTCGAACGATGGTCTCGGCAAGTGTGGGGCAGGACACCAGCATCGCCTCAAGCCGGACACCGTCGTGCCGATTCGACGGACAGGACCGGTGAACCGGACCGTGCCCGACGAGCCCGATCACAGTCGAGCACTTGGGCGATCGCGCCAGGCGGTCGGACGACGAGGACGAGATGACGCAAGCACAGCGCCGACAATGGGGATCCGACCGGCGGACCGCGCCGATGCCGCCGGTGGCCTCTCCGGCCAGCGACCTGCGCATAACCCTCGGTCGACTCGGCATGGTGGTGACCCTGCTGGCCTGGGCGGCCTATATCGTCGTCACCGTACTGTCGCAGTTCGTAAATCGCGGATTCCAGGGCATGCGGTTCACGTCCGAGACGACGGCCTACGTGCTGATCATGTCGTTCCTGACCTTCTCGTCGCTGATGTATCTCGTCGCCCGTCAGGGCGCGTTGTACCGCACCCGGGCACACCGACGCGTACCGCGAGCAGTGATCGACGAATCCTTCGACACCTCGTTGCCGACCATGACCGTGTTGGTGCCGTCCTACCGTGAAGAGGTCGGGACGATTCGCAAGACGCTCCTGTCGGCCGCGTTGCAGGAGTATCCGTACCTGCGGGTTGTGCTGCTGCTCGACGACCCGCCGGTTGCCCGCGAAGCCCATCACGCGGACGCCCTCGCCGCCGCCCGCGGTCTGACTGCCGAGTTGACCGCGTTCCTGGGCGAACCGCGTGATCGCTTCGCGGCCGCCCTGGAACGCTACGAGACGCTCACCGGCGACGATCCGGCCACCTCCGACCAGATCCGGGAGCTCGCGGCCGAGTTCAGCTGGGCCTGCGACTGGCTGATCGCGAAGGCGGACCGTGAGGTGCGCGAAGACCACGTCGACCGGTTCTTCGCCGAGCAGGTACTCGGCGCGCTCGCGGCCGATTTCGGTTCAGTCGCCGCCGCGCTCGCGAGCGCCGCGGAGGACGACGAGTCGACGCTGTCCCGCAGCCGGATGTTGCAGCTCTACCGACGCCTAGCCTGGACCTTCCGGGCCGAGCTGACCTGGTTCGAACGCAAGCTCTACGCCTCGCTGTCGCACGAGGCCAACAAGGCGAT
>JAFAWL010000254.1 GCA_019241805.1 Actinomycetota bacterium | reverse complement strand
AAGCAGCCCGGTCGCCGAAGGCGACTAAGCAGCCCCGCTCATCGCCCCGGCAGCGTGCCGGTGTAGACGACGTCGTCGGCGAGTTCACGCAGCTTGCGATGACCGGTCTGACTCAGATGCACCAGCTGCGCGAAAGCCTCGTCCTCGGTGATCTTCTCGGTGGCCATGATGATCCCGACCGCGACGCCGATCCGTCGATTCGTGCGTAGTGCCACCTCGAGGTTGGCGCTACGCGCGGCGGATTGTTCGAGCCGAATGGCGGTCAGAGCCAACTGCTCCTGCACGTTGGCCAAACGTTCGGACAGTTCGGCCAATTGACGGCGGGACTTGTCGATGTCGCTGGACTGGCCGGGCCAGCCGTCACGGACACGCTGTTCGGTCATGGCTCATGTATCACTTCGCCCACGGACCGAGGGCTTGCGCGAGAGCATCGCTACCACCACCAATCTGATCGACTGATGCTTCCCGTAGGCCCACGACCTGCGCAGGTGCAGATCTGTGGTAAATGCTAGAGGTTTGGTATAGCATCGGTGGCAGGACGGCGCAAGCTCCATGAGGGGAGGCGCGGTGTCTCAAAATCCGGTGTCCCAAAATCCGGGGTCAGGCGATTCGGTCACCTATAGCTCCGCTCCGGATGCCGACCGCGGCGTCTACGGCATATCAGTGGCCGCCCAGCTGGTCGGAATGGGTGTGCAAACCCTTCGGCTTTACGAGACTCGCGGCCTGCTCGAACCCGATCGCACCGACGGCGGCACCCGCCGTTACAGCGCTAATGACCTCACGCGGCTGCGCCGTATCGGCAAGCTGCTCGAAGCCGGGCTCAACTTGGCCGGCATCGCGATGGTCCTCGACCTGGAAGGCGAGAACGCGAAGCTTCGCATCGAGCGACAAAGCAGCCGGATGTCGGAAGCGACAACCGTCCGTCAGCGTCGTTCGACTTGAGGCGGCCGCCGCTGTGACCACGACGCCAACGGCCATCGTGCTCTATCGATCGGTTTCAGGCCGAGTAGCTCATCAGGATGCGGAACGCCAGCCGAGCGCCGGGCCGAGCTTGGTCGCAATATCGGTGAGGATCTGCACGTAGTCCTCGGGCGTGAAGCTGAAAGGCAGCGCGAATGCGACCTCGTCGATTTCCTGGAAAGCAGGCTGGGCATAGAGCCGCTGCGCGATTTGCTCGGAGCTACCGACGATGTCGCGGGCGAACATCATCCGAGCCGGGCCTTGCGGCGTCGACGTGCGGGGCGTGCGGGCTTGCGCGTAGGCCTCGTATTTCGCCCGTTGTTCGGCGGACGCGCTGTCGGTCGGGATGACGACCAGTCCCTGCGAGACACGCGCGTTCGCTCCGTCGGGATGGCGCTCCCGAAATGCTCGGACGTGCGCGAGTTGGATTTCTTCGAAATCCTCCGAGTGCTCGGCCCTTACCACGCTGCTCGTCAAGAAGTTCAATCCTTGCTCTCCGGTCCACTGCGCCGACCGCAAGCTCGCGCCCCCGTACCAGATCCGACGAGCCAATCCGGGCGAATGCGGCTCGACGCGCTCGGAGAACTCCTCGATGCCTGCGGTGCCGTGAAACTCACTGGAGCGCTCCCCTCGAACGAAGCGAAGCAATCGCTCGACGCGCGCGTAGCTGAAATCCTCGGACTCGGCCGAGTCGGGATAGAGGGCGGAGCGCACGTCGTGCCATCGCATCGGCGGTCCGACACTGACCCCCGGATTGAGCCGTCCGCCGGACAGGATATCGACGGTTGCCAGGTCTTCGGCCAGCCTGAGTGGATTCTCCCAACCGAGCGGAATCACGGCGGTGCCGAGCTCGATTCGGCTGGTCCGCTGGCTGGCGGCCGCGAGCACGGCGACGGGTGAGGAGATTCCGTATTGCAGATGACGGTGCCGCACCCAGGCGCTGTCGAAGCCGAGCTGCTCGCCGAGCTGAATGATCGACAGTGTCGTCTCGTGACCTTTGGCCGGCTCGTCACGATCGAAAAGCCCGATGGTCAGGAAGCCGAGCTTGCGGAGCCGAGTCGTCGGGTTGGGCATGACAGCGATACTCCCATCGGCGCCCTGTCAGCCCGAATGTGCGTCCTATGATCACGCGGTGTGGACGCTCGCCACTGCCCCCGGGCATCGGCGCAATTTCTGGCAGGACATCGCCGATGTCTATTACCGGCACATCGTCGACGAGGGCAAGGAACAAGCGTTCTGGTTGCTGGTGAGTTTCCTGGCCACGTTCGTCATCGTCCGCCTGATCACGCATGCGATTCGAGCCGGTCGCGGGCCGTTCCGCAACGTGTCGGTGGGCGGCACGCACTTGCACCATCTGGTGCCCGGCATCGTGCTGGTGCTAGTCACCGGCTACCTATCGACGGCGATTCATCCACGGGCCGGACGGACGACGGTGGCCATACTATTCGGCCTAGGGGCGGCGCTGACCCTCGACGAATTCGCGCTCTGGCTGCACTTGAAAGATGTCTACTGGACCAAGGAAGGTCGTCGTTCGGTCGACGCCGTCATCATCTGCGCCACGGTCGCCGGCCTCGTGGTGCTCGGCTTTCGCTTTTGGCACGACCTGTTTCATGCCGTTGGCCGGCACCTCTGACCGCGAGCGAGAGCAGCCTGCGACATCAGCGGCAGCTGGCGCTGCCCGAGTCGCTGTAGTGCAGTGCTGTCGCGTCAAGGCCCGGGCCGGGGCAGCGTCGGCTGATAGCTGTACGAATACCCGCCGTCCGCGGCGCAAAGGTGAACACAATCAAGACAACAGTTCTGGCTACCTTCTCAACCGACGGCTGTCAGCCCTGGTCAGCCAATCGTGCCTCTCGTCAGAGCTTTTCCCAGCGGGCGGCAGCGAAACCAAATACGCCGAACGTGATCAGTCCCAGGGCGATCAAGCCGAGTAGCCAGGAGCCGTAGCTCTGACGGGCCAAGGTATGCAGCGCCCCGTCCAGTCCGGTGGACTTGCTGGCGTCGTATGTTATTGCCGACGCGACGACCAACGCGCCGACCAGGACCACGGCGACTCCGCGAGCAATCGTGCCGACGACTCCGACAGCTATCACGGCCGACCGCGTCTCGTGTCGGAGGCTGGACAGATCGAGTTCGTCGGCGAATTTGCGGCGGGCACCCTCGACGAGCATGCCGATCCCGATCGCTACGACGATCACGCCGACCAGCCCGACCAGCCAACGTCCGGCGGTGTGCTTCATGAGTTCACCGGTAACGGTGCGCTGCCGCTGCGATGGGCTGGGACCCGGGTTACCGGCGATGAAGGCAAACGCCGACGCCGACAACAACAGATAAGCCACGCCACTGCCGGCGGAGCGCAGCCGGTCCCACAGGTCACCGTCCCTCGGACCGGCGCCCGTCACCGCCCGGAAGATGCGCCAGAGTCCGTAGGCCAGCAAGCCGATCGCCAAGACCCAGAGCAGGAACAGGCCGAACGGGTGGTCGGCGATCGTGGCGAAGGCCCCGTGCTGGTCGGCCTCGTGATTGCGCTTTCCGGTCGCGATCTCGATGGCCAATATGCCCAGCACGATATAGACCACAGCGCGGGCTACGAGCCCCAGACGAGCGCCGCCGATGACGATCGGATTATGGGCGGCCTGATTCATGGACTGCGGCACGGCGACCATGACGAGCAGCCTCCTGTCAGCTCCCGGGGCCGGACGGCGCCGGGCGCTGCCTGTGGTCTACCCGTCGACGAACGAACGGAATCCGCGAGGCTCTCGACCTCGACGGCATTCCGCCCCCGAAGAACGACGAGCGCAAAGCCGCGGTTGTTCTGCATCACCACAAGAGCCTGTACAGCCCGCCCCCGCGTCGGTGCCGTCGATCTTGTAGGGATGCGGGCGGACGTGTGATGATCATCGCCACGCCGCGGTCGGAGACCTTGACAGTCGGTGTGAGACGTAAACCCCCGCCACCCCCGCTGCGAAGGCACCGCCACCTATGACCTCACCCCGCCTCACCCTGCCCACCACTTGGTCCACTGCTCGGCGTGCCACAGTCGTTGTCG
>JAFAWL010000030.1 GCA_019241805.1 Actinomycetota bacterium | reverse complement strand
GCATGCCCATGATCGAAACAAGCACGAGCATGCCCGGAAAGATGGAGAGCACGCCATAGTAGGTAAGTGCGGCCGCTCGGTCGGTGATGTCGTCGTGCTTGAACTGCTGAAGTGAACGCTTCAGCGTCGCTCGTCGCGTGGCCGGTGTCACCACGTCGTGGATCGTCGATGTCATGGCAGGCCCCTAGTAACCGTCGCCGGGCTGTCTCCGTTGAGACGGTGGTACCCGCGGGCCGAACGGCGGTAACGCCTGGTGATCAGCTGGCGGTGGCCGTCGAGTGGACCCCGGCGGCCCGGGCCCGGCGCGAGCCGCCCAGTGCTCGGCTGATTCCGTGAAGCGGCGATCCGCACGGCTGGTGACCAGCGCGCCTCGCAGGTCTCGCCGCCGGCGACGCTGCTGGGTCCGGATACGGAAACGGCCGCCACGACGCCGTTTCGGTCATGCACGGCCGCGGCGACCGAGCATCCACCGATTCGCACCTGTCCACGCTGACCACGATTCCGGCCCGACGCACGTCGGCCAAGACCCGGCGCACGACCTCGGGGCGTCGCAACGTCCGATCGGTGAACACAGCGAGCGGTCCGGCGAGGACTTGATCGAGGATGCCGGCCGGCGCGTGCGCAAGCAGCACCAGCCCGGCCGCGGTCATCTGCAGCGGCCAGCGTGCGTTCGCCCGGCGGTGGCGTCGGCCGGCTCCGCCCAAAGCGTCGACATAAATCGCCGTGGTGCCGTCGCGCACAGCCAGGTGCACGTTCTGGCCGGTCGCCTCGCGAAGATCGTCGAGATAGGTGCGCGCCACATGCGCCGGCCGCGCCCACGGTCATGCAGCCGAGCGACCTCGACCAATCGCTTTCCGATCTGGTAGCCGCCGCTCACCCGCTCGGCTGCTCCCCAACTCGACAAGGTCCGCTAGGTGGCGATGGGCTGTGCTCGACGGCAGGCCCAACGGCGCCGCCAATTGCGGCAGCGTCCGATCAAGTTGAGGGCTGAGGTTCGAGGACGTCCCGCGCAGCCGGCGGCGAGCATTCAACTTCGCGAAGCGACTAGTGTGCCCGTCGAAAACCCCGGGGCGTCAACAGGCAGGCACAATCAGGTGATCGACGAGGCGAGCACGATCGCTCGACTGCGCGCGGCCGGTTGTGTTTTTGCCGAAGACGAGGCGCGACTGTTGCGGGGGCAAGCCGATACGCCCGAGCGCCTGGAGGAATGGGTCGAGCGCCGGACGGCCGGTGAGCCGCTGGAAACCATCTTGGGCTGGGCGGAGTTCGCCGGATTGCGAATGCAGATCGAGGCGAACGTGTTCGTTCCTCGCCGGCGAACCGAGTTCCTGGTCACCGTCGCCGAACGTCAGTTACGACCGCACGCAGTCGTGCTCGATCTGTGTTGCGGTTGCGGCGCCGTCGGGGCGGCGCTCGCTACCCGGGTCCGTGGTCTGCAACTGCATGCAGTCGATCTCGATCCGAGAGCGATCAAGTGCGCGCGCGATAATCTGCCGCCGTCCGCGCATCTCTACGTCGGCGACCTATATCAAGGGTTGCCGGCCGGTTTACGTCAGCGGGTCGACGTGATCGTCGCCAATGCGCCGTACGTGCCGACTGCTGAGATCGCTTATATGCCGACCGAGGCGCGGGATCACGAGCCGCGGCTGGCGCTCGACGGTGGCATCGACGGCGTCGAACTGCACCGTCGCATCGCCGAGGACGCGAACGATTGGCTTCGCCCGGGCGGCTGGCTGATGATTGAAACGAGCGGGATTCAGGTCGCGGCCACGACCAACGCGGTGATCGCTGGTGGACTCGCTGTCCATTGCGAAACGGACGACGAACTCGAAGCGACCGTCGTCGTGGGCACCCGCGCCTCCTGATCCCGCCTCGAACTGCCTCGGGGTCACGGTCGCTGCGGTCCGGGCTGATAACGATGTCAGCCACGGCGCCCTGTGTCGAGGCCAGGGGCCGCGGCACGGCGAGTTTTCTGCCGAGCCGATCTGGATAGTCCGCCAATTTGAAGCTACGCTCGCGCGAATATGACAACGAGGGACACATCGGCTTCGGAGGATGGGGCGTGAACCCATCGGAGCGTGACGCGGGCAGCCACCCCACGATGCGGCAGGTCGCGGCGCTGGCCGGCGTGAGTCTCAAGACGGCTTCGCGCGCGCTCAACGGCGAGACATACGTCGCGCCGGCTACCGCTGAACGAGTACGTCAGGCGGCGGCGCAACTGGGCTTTCGCCGCAACGTGCTGGCCCGCGAACTGCGCTCCGGCGCGCGTTCCCGGTCAGTAGGGCTGATCATCGGTGACGTCGCCAACCCGTTCTATTCGCAGATTGCTCGCGGTGCCGAGCGGCAACTGCGTGACCACGGCCTACAGTTGATCACGGCCAGCAGTGACGATGACCCAGAGCGTGAACACGACCTCGTCGCCGAACTGCTAGAACGACGCGTCAGCGGGTTGCTCGTGGTTACCAGCGCGACCGATCACGGGTATCTCGATGTCGAGCGCCGCCGCGGCACGCCCGTCGTGTTCCTCGACCGGCCGGCCGAGGACATCGTGGCCGACGCCGTAGTCATCGACAACGCGACCGGCGTCGGACTGGCCGTCGAATACCTTTTGGGTCGGCGCCATCGTCGGATCGCCATCGTCGGCGACCTCGCTCGCTTGTCGACCCAGCGTGAGCGGTTGGCCGCATTCGGGGCAGCCATGACCGCCGCCGGCGTCGGTACGTGGCAACGATTCGTCCGGGCCGATGTGCATGACGTCGCTGCGGCCGAACGAGCCGTCCGTGAGCTCATGAGCGCGCCGACTAGGCCGAGCGCCGTATTCACGACAAACAACCGGATCACCACCGGCGCGCTGCGTGCCCTCCGTGATCATGCGCAGCCACCCGCATTGATCGGATTCGACGACTTCGACCTCGCGGATCTCCTCGGCGTCAGCGTCGTGGCCCACAGCCCGGAGCTGATGGGCCAGCTCGGCGCAGCCCGCGTGATCGCCCGGCTGCAGGGCGACGAGAGCCCACCGATACGCGAACTACTTCCGGTCACGCTCATCGTTCGAGAGTCCAGCGAACGCTCGTCCCGCACTCGCGCCGCCCGCAGGAGGACCTGATGACCACTCGCACGATCACCCGCCTCGGGTCCGCGGATTCGGTGCTGCGGTCGGCGCCGACTTCCTCCGGTGAACTGGAGCGGGCGCTACGCGCCGGCGATTACGCGTTCGCCCGCGGGCGGATCGACGTCATCGAAGACGGGGGGCTGGTGCGCCGCTGCCGCTTCGTGCACGTACCACCGCGGGACGAGCTCGAGGTCTACGAGGATGACGTCACTTACGTCGGTGATGCGCGGACCGGACAGTTGCGCTATTCGGACGGCACCACCGAACCCGCGACATCAGCGCGTGCGGCACGCGACATCCCGAACTGGCTTCTGCGTCCGGCTCTGGCACCGATCTGGGGTCGCGACGGCGACGGGTGGTCCCTGGATGCCACACAGCTCGTCCTCGTGGACGATCACATTCGCGTACCGCTGCAAGCGCGCCGAGCCGACCTGAGCGACGGCTTCATCGACGTCGTGTGGCCCGGTGCCTACCTGTCGCACTTGAGCTTCGGTGAGGACGAGTACCGCTTGCGCGAGCTGGAGTGGCGACCGCTGCGCGTGCGGAGCTGATGCCTGATCGAGCGACGCTGACCTCGCCGCCTCAGAGTTCGTCGAACACCAGCGCCGTGTTGCTCGAGAGCACGTCGTCCATCGTCTGGAGTCGTTCGAGAACGAGTTCCCGAAGATTTTCGGCATCCCGTGTGCGCACGAACAGCACGATGTCGTTCTCGCCGGACACGAGATAGCCGTGTTCGATCTCGGGCACCTCTCGCAGCGCCTCGCGCACGTCCTTCCAGGAGTGCTGTCGCACCTTCAGATACACGTGGGCGGACAGCGTTCGTCCTAGCCGGCGGGCATCGACGGTCGCCGCAAAGCCGGTGATCACGCCGTCGCGGCGCAACCGCTCCACTCGTGCGTAGCAGCCGGCACGGGAGATGTGCAGCCGCTCGGCCAGGGTCCGCATCGAGAGCCGACCGTCAGCCTGCAGCTCGCCGATGAGGCCCAGGTCGACATCGTCGACGGCCACCTGTCCAGGATCGGAGCGGCCGGTAGTCGTTGCGGAAGCCATAGGTACAGATTAAAGGCAAGAAGGGAGCTGATCGTCTGAGCTGTGACGCTGAGTATGGACGTTTCGCTACCAAGACCCGCACAATAACGGCAGATGTCTCATGCGATGGGAGTCACCGATGCCTTCCCGGACCGCCGCCACTCAGGCCGGTACGGCCGCGCAGGGGCTACTGCCGACTGACGTGCCGATCTCGCTCATCGACGCTGATGCCCGGGCGTGTTCTGACGACGATTGGAAGATGCCCGATGAGCTGAGGCTGCTGAAGTTGTACCGCGGCATGGTGCTCGGCCGCCGCTTCGACAGCCAGGCCACCGCGCTGACCAAGCAGGGACGTCTTGCGGTCTACCCGTCGGCGCGCGGGCAGGAGGCGAGCGAGATCGGCGCCGTACTCGCTCTGCGGCCTCACGACTGGTTGTTCCCGACCTACCGCGACTCGGTCGCGATCACCGCGCGCGGGGTCGATCCGGTCGAGGTGCTCACGTTGCTGCGCGGAAGCTGGCATTGCGGCTACGACCCGTACGAACATCGGGTGGCTCCCCAGTGCACGCCCCTGGCGACCAGCGCGCTGCACGCCGTCGGTCTGGCGCAAGCGGCCCGAATGAAGGGCGAGGACACGGTTGTGCTGGTGATGCTCGGCGACGGGGCCACCAGCGAGGGCGACACGAGCGAAGCCCTTAACATCGCGGCCGTATGGAACGCGCCGGTCGTTTTCTTCGTGCAGAACAACGGCTATGCGATCAGCGTACCGCTGGCCAAACAGACGGCGGCCCCGTCGCTCGCCCATCGGGGTATCGGTTTCGGCCTGCCCGGCCTGCGGGTCGACGGCAACGACGCCGCGGCGGTACACGCCTGTGTTTCCCGCGCGATCGAGCGGGCGTCGGCCGGCGGCGGTCCGACACTGATCGAATCGATGACGTATCGGATCGAGGCCCACACCAACGCCGACGACGCGACCCGCTATCGCGATCAGCACGAGGTCGAGCAGTGGCTTGCCCGCGACCCGATCACACGATTGCGCCGCTACCTGCTGGATCGCAAGCTGCTCGACGAGTCGAAGATCGACGCCCTCGATGCCGAGGCCGATACGGCGGCCGCGCAGTTGCGCGAGCGCATGAACGCCGACGTCCCGGCCGACCCGGACGAGCTGTTCAAGGATGTCTATGCCGAGCCGACGACCGCCTTGCGGCGCCAGCGGGCGATGATCGACGCGGAATGCCGGGCCGGCGCGGCGTGACGATAGTTGCCGAGACCACCTCGTCGGCCACCGAACTGACGATGGCCGCGGCGCTCAACCGAGCGCTGCGGGACGCGCTGGCCGACGACGAGCGCGTGCTCGTCTTCGGCGAAGATGTCGGCCGACTGGGCGGCGTGTTCCGGGTTACCGATGGTCTGGCCGATCAATTCGGTGAAGCTCGCGTGTTCGACACCCCGCTGGCCGAATCCGGCATCGTCGGCACGGCCATCGGCATGGCCATGAACGGATTGCGACCGGTGGTCGAGATGCAGTTCGACGCGTTCGCGTACCCGGCGTTCGAACAGGTCACCAGCCACCTGGCGAAGATGCGCAATCGCACTCATGGGCACGTGCAGCTGCCGATCGTGATCCGCATTCCCTACGGCGGCGGCATCGGCGGCGTGGAACATCACTGCGACTCCTCCGAGGTGTATTACGCGCACACGCCCGGCCTGCGGGTCGTCACACCGGCCGATGCGGCTGATGCCTATTCACTGCTGCGGCAGTCGATCGAGTCACCCGATCCGGTCGTCTTTCTCGAACCGAAGCGGCGGTACTGGAACAAGCAGCAGGTCGTGCCGAGTCGCGGTGACGATCTGGGTCGTGCGCTCGTGCGTCGAGGCGGCACTGACGTCACCCTTATCGCCTACGGCGGTCCCGTGGCCACCGCCCTCGACGCGGCTGAGGCGGCGGAACAGGAGGGACGAAGCGTCGAGGTTATCGACCTGCGCAGCCTGGCCCCGTTCGACGACGAGACGGTCTGCGCGTCGGTGCGCCGCACCGGACGAGCCGTCGTCGTCCACGAAGCAAGTGGCTTCTGCGGGTACGGCGCCGAGGTCGCGGCGCAGATCAGCGAGCAGTGCTTTCACTATCTCGAGGCTCCGGTGCTGCGCGTGACCGGTCTGGACATTCCCTATCCCCCGCCGCAGCTGGAAAACCATCACCTACCCAGCGTCGATCGGATCCTCGACACCATCGACCGGCTGCAGTGGGACGAGTCGCGGCCGGCCGAGGACTGACGATGGCGGAATTCCGACTTCCCGACCTCGGTGAGGGCCTGACCGAAGCCGAGATCGTCGCCTGGCGCGTCGCGGTCGGAGACGAGGTGTCGGTGGATCAGCCGATTGTCGACGTCGAGACCGCCAAAGCCGTGGTCGAGGTGCCGGCGCCGTTCGCCGGCCTAGTCGCCGAACTGCACGGCCGACCCGGTGACACCATCGCCGTCGGGGCACCGCTCATCACCATCGCTGCCCCGGAGTCGGGCAGCGGCAGAGTGCTCGTCGGGTACGGGACCGCGCCATCGGTCCGTCGGCGTCACCGCGCCGCCGGCGCCTCGGCCAACAGCCTCGAAGCAGCCGCCCCGGCCGCTTCGACCGCGAGCTCATCCGCCGGCCCCCGAGTCGCGCAGCACCGACCGGCGGTCGTCTCACCGCTCGTCCGGCGCATGATTCGAGCCGCCGGCCTGGATGCGGCCGGGATTCACGGGTCCGGGCAGGACGGCTTGATCACTCGCCGGGACGCCGACCGGGCCATCAAGGCGTCGACCGACCCGACGCCGACGGTGACCTCGCAAGCCTCGAGAATTCCACTGCGCGGACCTCGCAAGCGCGCCGCCGAGAAGCTGAGTCGCTCGCGGCGCGAGATCCCCGAGGCCACGGTTTGGGTGGATGTCGACGCCACGCCCTTGGTGGCATTGCGGTCCGCTTTGAATGAGCAGACACCCTCGGTGAGTCTGCTCGCGTTGATGACGAAGTTCACCACGCTGGGTCTGCGACGCTTCCCCGAGTTGAACGCCCGCGTCGAGGATGACGCAATCGTGCTCGAACCGGCGGTGCACCTCGGCTTCGCCGCTTCGACCGAACGGGGCCTGGTCGTGCCGGTGATCCGAGACGCGCAGGACAAGACGCTCGAGCAGCTCGCGACGGCGCTGAGCGACTCGACCGAGCGGGCCCGATCGGGCCGGCTGACGCCGACGGACCTGACCGGCGGCACGTTCACGCTCAACAACTATGGCGTGTTCGGCGTCGACGGATCAGCCGCGATCATCAACTTCCCCGAGGTCGCGATCCTCGGCGTCGGGCGAATCGTCCAACGCCCGTGGGTGATCGACGGCGCTGTGGTCCCACGCTCGGTGACCCAGCTGACACTGTCGTTCGACCATCGGGCCTGCGACGGTGCCACCGCCGGTGGCTTCCTGCGCTTCATCGCCGACTGCGTCGAATCGCCGGCGACGGCCTGGCGAGAGGCCCGCTAGGAACAATTCGGTCGTGGCCTCACAGTTCGACCTGCGAGCCCATCACGACGGTCTGCTCCTCCGGTAGGCCGAAGTACACCGACGGATTGGCGGCATTGCGCGCCATCGCCATGAACAGCACCTTGCGCCAGCGCTGCATGCATTTGCTGCGTCCGACGCGCAGAGTGGCGCGGGAAAGAAAATACGACGCTCGGTCGGCGTCGAACTGCGCCTCGGCGATCCGGTCCTTGTGCACAGTGAGCGCCAACGGAATGTCCGGCCGGTCGAAGAAGCCGTAGCGCAACGTGACGTGCACGATTCCGTCCGCGCCGTAGCCGAGGTCGTCGATGGAAACCTGATCATCGACGGCCACGTGCGGCACGGTCAGTGGCTGGGCCGAGAAGATGATTACCTGTTCGTGCAGCACGCCGTTGTGCTCCACGTTGGCGCGCAGCGCCAGCGGTGCGGTTTCCTTGGTCGGATGCGGGAAGACGGCGATGCCCGGCACTCGAGTGAGCTTGCGTTCGTTCATGTCGTCGACGAACTCGCGAAGCGATCCTTCTTTCTCGATCCGGTTCTCGGTGACGACCTCCCGACCACGCCGCCAGGTCGTCATGATCGTGAAGACGATCAAAGCGATCAGCAACGGCAGCCAGCCGCCATGAGCGATCTTGCTGACGTTGGCGGCGAAAAATGTGAACTCGACCAGGCCGAAGAAGATGGGGATGAGCAGGATCTGCCAGAGCCGCCAGTGCCACACGAAGTGTCCAACGAAGATCATCAAAATCGTGTCGACGAGCAGCGCACCGGTGACCGAGACACCGTAGGCGGTAGCCAGTCGCGCGGAACTCTGGAAGACAAGCATCACGGTGAGCACGCCGATGAACAAGGCGGCGTTGACGGCCGGTAGGTAAACCTGTCCGGCCGACTCGCTCGAGGTCTGGCGCACCGTGAGCGGCGGGAGCAATCCGAGCTGGCTGGCCTGACGCGACACCGAGAACGCCCCGGAGATCACGGCTTGGGACGCGATTACGGTGGCCGCGGTGGCCAGCACGATCATCGGGATGCGTCCCCACGAGGGCAGCATCAAGAAGAACGGATTCGAGATCGCCGACGGCCGATGCAGGATGAGCGCCGATTGACCGAGGTACTGGAGAACGAGCGAGGGGAACACGATCATGAACCAGGCTCGCCGGATCGGTGGACGGCCGAAGTGGCCCATATCGGCGTAGAGCGCTTCGGCTCCGGTGATGCAGAGCACGATCGCGCCCATCGCGAAGAAGGTCGTCGTCGGATGGGTGGCGATGAAGCTGCCCGCGTACGTCGGCGACAGCGCGCGCACCACGCCGGGATGCGCGAGGATCTCGCGAAGGCCCGACACGGCGAGGATCAGGAACCAGACCAGCATGATCGGTCCGAAGAGGCTGCCGACTTTGTGGGTGCCGAAGCGTTGGACGGCAAACAGCAGCACGAGGATCACGACCGCGATGGGTAACACCGCGTCGTGCAGGCTCGGGGCGACCACGCTGACGCCTTCGACGGCGGACAGCACCGAGATAGCCGGAGTGATCACGGAGTCGCCGTAGAAGAGGCTGGCGCCGACGATGGCCAGACTCAGCACGAGGATCGTGCGCCGGCGGGCGTCGCCGACCGCCCGCCGGATCAGCCCGGCGAGCGCCATCACGCCACCCTCGCCGTCGTTATCGGCTCGCATCACGACCATCACGTACTTGATCGAAACGATGAGCGTGACTGACCAGAACACCATGGACATGACGCCGTAGACGTCGGCCGAGCTCGGCTTGACCCGATGGTTGTCGATGGAGAACACCGTTTGCAGCCCGTAGAGCGGGCTGGTGCCGATATCGCCGAACACTACGCCCAGGGCCGCCAGCGTCACGCCGGCCTTCAGCGAGGGGCGGGGTCGCAACCGGCGGACGGCGCTCCCTTCTTCGAGGTCGCGAGGGGCGGCAATGACGCCGGCGCCCGTGGGCACCTCATCGGCGTGCGGGCCGGCATTCGTCGTAACCGCCTCATCCTCCACGCGGCCCATCTTCCCCTACCCGGGTCGGCGCGACCGACGGCGCGGCGAGCGCCCGCGCGAGGTGAGGATTCAATTCGGTACAGATCGGGAAGCACTCCCGATATGGGGTCAGATAGCCGGCCGGGCGCGGGTGCGGAGAACGAGCTCGCAATGCCGCTGCCGCCCGGATCGGATGCCCCCGCGTTGGCGCGCGACTACCTGAGTCGACGCGGTGCGCACCTGCCCTCCGACCTGCTCGACGATGCGCTGGTCATTGTGAGCGAACTGGTCACCAACGCCGTCCGCCACGGCCGCCCGGAGATCGTTTTGAGCGTGCGCGAGGAGCCGCCCGGTATCGGCGTGGCCGTGCAGGACTCCGGGCCCGAGCTGCCGCAGTGGCCGGTCCACCCGCCGGCCGACGACGATCCGCACGGACGGGGCCTGCTCATCGTCGACGCCTTGGCCTCCCGTTGGGGCGTCGAGCCGAACCCCGGCGGTCCGGGCAAGACGGTGTGGTTCGAGTTGCGCCCCCTGCCCTCGTGAATCGCGCCTGACCAGGCGTGCGATCAACAGACGGAGTTGCGCATACACGTTTTCAGCGGCGAAGACTTGCTCGCCCACAGGGCCGTACTTTCCGCGTAGACGACGAGGTTGCCATCGTCCTGCATGACGAGCACAGCACCTGGATGGCCGGCCGTCGCGGTGCTGAACACGGCCACGCCGGCGCTGTTGTAGACCACGACGTTGCCGTCACCTTGCATCGCGAGAGTGGTGCCACCGATCGAGCTGGAGCTCCAGATCACGAGCGACGGATTGACCACAAACGCACTACCGCTAGTCGACATCGTCAATGCGTACTGCAGATTCGAGCTCCACAGCTTGTCGCCGGTGTACAGCACATCTCCCGCGCGCATCGTGCTACCAGTGATCGGCGGTTTGGGCGGCCGCGTGGGAGACGTACGCGACGACCAGACAGCGCGGCCATCGGCGGCGTAAAGCACGAGATTCCCGTCGTTTTGCATGACCAGGCTGACGCCAGCGGGGACAGTGGCACCGGCAGCCCAAGACGGCGTTCCGAATTGCGAGTAGACCACCAGATTGCCGTCATCCTGAAGCCTCAAGAATTCGCCCAGGCCATCGGTGCGACTCGACCAGAGGGGGCCGCTGGGTCCGTAGACCACGGCGTTACCGTCGCCCTGCATGATGAACGTGTAAGCACCCGAGCCGCTCGTGAGCGAATCTCCCTGATGCAGCGCCTGGCCGACGCGTAGGGTGCTCTCGTCGATCGGGGGTGTCATCTCTCCGCGCACCCACAATGCGGAGCCAGAGGTCGTGTACTGCACAAGGTTGCCGTCATCTTGCATGACCAGCGACGTGGCACTCGCGGCCGATCGGCCGGACGCCCACAGGGCGCGACCTCCGGCCGAGTACAAGACGAGGTTGCCGTCCGCCTGATTCACCAAAGCGCAGCCGTCGCCGCCATGCGTTGCGGTCGACCAGACCGGCGTTCCCAACGAACCGTAGATCACAAGGTTGCAGTCAGCCTGCATGACCAGGTCGTAGTCACCGTTCGCGCTGACCAGTTCGTCGCCGGCCAATAGGGCCTGGCCGGTCACGAGGGATGCAGTCGGCTCGACCGCAATGGCCTGCTGCTGCCAGCCCGCGAGACCGCCGACCGACAGCCCGAACGCAGCCAACGCTGCGAGCAATCGAGACGTTCGTCCTACCGCAATCACTGATACCTCCGTCCGTGGCCGCGAAGCATACGTTCGAGCTAGACGTTGGCTGCTCGGTCGGCGACCTTATGGACCAGGTCGTCGAAGAAGGCGACCGGAACGGCCTGACCGGGATTCTCGATGTCGATCTCGGCTTCGGTGAGCCGGCCGGTGATGAACGCGACGTCGACATAGACGACGGTCTGCTGACCCGAGACCGTCACAGTCACGGTGCCCTTTCCGATGCCGGCGACGTTCGAGGGTCCGGTTCCCGGTCCAGGCGTGACGGCGAACGACACCGAGTCCACCGTCGCTCCGCCCGGTAGGGCGCTCGCGACTTGCGTCTTGGCGAGCTGCTCGTAGCAGGACGAGATCTTCGGGCTCTTCAACAACGCGACGTCGGCGTCGATGTCGGACTGGCTCTTGAAGCTGGTCGCCGACGACGAGATCGAGGCATCGGACTGGTCGAAGTCGGGCGAGTCCGCTTCAGCGACCTGATCGCCTGCTGTGTCCTTGCCTCCGGCGCACTTGACCAGCGCCGCCTGGTCGGCCGCGTCGCCCGGGTCGCTCTCGTGTGGCGACCCGGTCCAGCCCGGTAGATCGGCCACGGTGAGGACGACTTTGCTGAGCGCGGCCTTGTCGGGTGTTCCGGAGTGTGGGTTGGACGCCGTCGATGTCGCGGAGGTTGTCGAGCCGGCGGACGTCGCGGGTGCCGAGGACCCGGCCGATTCGGAGGCCGGCCCGTGGCCCGAGCCCGCCGTCGAGGAACTGCAGCCGGCGGCCCCGATACCCAGTACGGCTACCGCAGCGACAAGTGACTTTCTCACGTTCTTCCTTACTGGTTGATTTATCACGGCCATGGCGTTCGACCAGAATGGTGCCGTTGGAGAATAGCGGGAGCTCGGCGCTGTCCGCGCGTCCAAACGCCTCGCCGGTCCGGTGGCGCGCGATCCTTGCCGCCGCAGTCGCGGACTTGGCGGCAGGTGGGTCGATCGTGACGCTGGTTCGCCTGCGCCGTCACGTCTATGGACGGTGTCTAGCTAGGGTTGAAGCGCCCGCCTGAAAAATTCGACCAGCGCGTCGAGAAGCATGAGGCGGGCTGATCGCGCTCGGTACTCGTGCCCCTCTCCGGCCAATTCGAGGTAGGACACGCATCCGCCAGCGGCCTGTAGCGCCGTTACCACCTGCGTGGCCTCGGTGATCGGCACATTGGTGTCGAGTTCTCCATGTACCACCAACAGCGGTGCCTTGATGCGACTGATGTGGCGCAGTGGGGACAGGTCCTCCAGGAGGACGCGATCATGGTCGGGGTCGCCGTACTTGGTCACCGCAGCCGCGGCGATCCAGGGCTCAGTGTCGCGATAGAAGGTCAGCAGATCTGACATCCCGCAGATGTCCGCACCGGCCGCGAACATGTCAGGGAACCCGGTCAGGGCCGCCAGCGTGGCATAGCCCCCGTAGGAGCGACCCGCTACGGCAATGCGGGCTGGGTCGGCCAGTCCGGACACGAGAAGATGGCGGGCACAGGAGTGCACGTCAGTGATCGCGTCGTAGCGACCGTAGCGATCGTCGGCGTGGGCGAAGCTGCGACCGAAGCCGCTCGACCCCCGGATGTTGGGTGCGAGCACGGTGATCCCCGCGGCGGCCAGTGCCTGGTGATTGGCATTGAAGGTCGGACGCTCCTGCGATTCGGGACCGCCGTGCAGAAAGATGACCGCCGGCCCTGGGAGCGGGTGAGCGACAGATCGATAGAGCCAACCCGTCAGCGGCAGGCCGTCGTGCGCGTCGAAGCTGATGAGCTCCGGTCTCACTAGCGGAGCTCGAATGGGCACCGGCTCGGTCAATTGCCGCCATCGGCCCGTCTCTATGTGCAGGCACCAGAGCTGAGGTGGGTGCGCCGGGTCGTCGACTGTCACTACGGCGTGGTGACCGTCGCGTGACAGCACGCATCCAGTAATCACGGCACCCGGCACTGCGTCGATCATGGTGCGGATCCCGGTGGCCGGCTCGAGCAACTCCAGCTCGCTGGCGCCGTCGACATTCCAGACCAGCAGCAGCCGGCGGCCGCGATCGTCCGCGTCGACAAGCTCGAGCTCGCCGTCGCGCCGCTCGGCGATGACGCCGGCCGGGCCGCGCAGACCGTGCGGACCGATCCCGACAGCGGC
>JAFAWL010000463.1 GCA_019241805.1 Actinomycetota bacterium | reverse complement strand
CGACGAGGTTCTTGCCGATGTCGTGGACATCGCCCTTCACCGTCGCGAGAACGATCGTGCCCTTGCCCGCGCCATCGGACTTCTCCATGTGTTGTTCGAGATAGGCGACGGCGGCCTTCATCACCTCGGCCGACTGCAGGACGAACGGCAGCTGCATCTCGCCGGCGCCGAACAAGTCGCCGACCGTCTTCATGCCGGCGAGCAGCGTCTCATTGATGATCTCCAACGCCGGGCGCTGGGCGAGCGCATCGTCGAGATCGGCTTCCAGACCGTTGCGTTCCCCGTCGATGATCCGACGTTGCAACCGCTCGTCCAACGGCAAAGCGGCCAGTTCCTCGGCTCGCGAGGCCGCCGAGGACTGCGCGGAGACACCCTCGAACAGCTGCAGGAAGCGCTGCAACGGGTCGTAACCGTCGGCCCGCCGGTCGTAGACCATGTCGAGTGCGACCTGCCGCTGCTCGTCGGCGATCTTCGACATCGGCAGGATCTTCGACGCGTGCACGATGGCCGAATCCAGTCCGGCCTCGACGCACTCGTGCAGGAACACTGAGTTGAGCACCTGCCGGGCGGCCGGATTCAAACCGAAGGAAATATTCGACAGGCCGAGCGTCGTCTGCACGTCCGGGTAGATCTGTTTGATCTCCCGGATCGCCTCGATCGTCTCGATCCCGTCACGGCGGGTCTCCTCCTGACCGGTCGCGATCGGGAACGTGAGGCAGTCGAGCAGGATGTCGCTGACGCGCAGGCCCCAGTTTGTGGTGAGGTCCTCGACCAGGCGGCGCGCGATCGCGACCTTAGTCCCACGCGTACGGGCCTGACCTTCCTCGTCGATGGTGAGCGCGACGACCGCCGCCCCGTGCTCGCGCACCAGCGGCATGATGCGCGCGTACCGCGAGTTCGGCCCGTCGCCGTCCTCGAAATTGACCGAGTTGACCACTGATCGGCCGGCGAGCATCTCCAGCCCGGATTCGAGCACCGCCGGCTCCGTCGAGTCGAGCACGATCGGCAGCGTGGAGGCGGTGGCGAACCGGCCGGCGAGTTCGCGCATGTCGGCCACGCCGTCCCGGCCGACGTAGTCGACACACAGATCGAGCAGGTGCGACCCGTCGCGGATCTGTGCCCGGGCGATCTCGACGCAGTCCTGAAAGCGCTGCTCCAGCATGGCTTCTCGAAACGCCTTCGATCCGTTGGCGTTGGTCCTCTCGCCGATCATCAGGACGCTCGCGTCCTGGCGGAAGGGCACCGGCGCGTAGAGCGAGGCCACGCCCGGCTCGGCCCGCGGGGCGCGCGCCGCCGGCCGCACGTCGGCAACGGCGGCCGCGACTTGCCGGATGTGCTCCGGCGTGGTGCCGCAGCAGCCGCCGACCAGGCCGACGCCGAACTCCTCGACGAACTGCCGAAGGGCGCTCGCGAGGTCGGCCGGGCTGAGGGGGTAGGTGGCCCCGTTCGGGCCGAGTTCCGGAAGCCCGGCGTTCGGCATGACCGAGATCGGCCGCTGGGCCGAGCGGGACAGATACCGCAGGTGTTCGCTCATCTCGGCCGGGCCGGTGGCGCAATTGAGGCCGATCAGGTCGACGCCGAGGGGCTCCAACGCCACCATCGCCGCACCGATCTCGGATCCGAGCAGCATCGTGCCGGTCGTCTCCACGGTGACGTGAGCGATGATCGGCACGGTGATGCCGACGCTGCTCATCGCCCGGCGGGCCCCGAGTATCGCTGACTTAGCCTGCAGCAGGTCCTGACAGGTCTCCACGATGACCGCGTCGATGCCGCCTTCGAGCATGCCGGCGGTCTGCTCGGCATAGGCGTCGCGCAGCGTGGCATAGGCCACATGGCCCAGCGTGGGCAGCTTGGTTCCCGGACCGATCGAGCCGAGTACCCACCGCGGGCGATCGGGCGTCGACCAACCATCGGCCACTTCCTTGGCCAACGTCGCTCCGGCCCGAGCCAGTTCGCGGATGCGCTCGACGATGTCGTACTCGCCGAGGTTGGCCCAGTTGGCCCCGAAGGTATTCGTTTCCACGAGATCGGAGCCGGCGGCGTAGTACGCGTCGTGCACCCCTCGGACCACGTCGGGCCGGGTGACGTTCAGGATCTCGTTGCAGCCCTCGAGGCCCTCGAAGTCGTCGAGAGTCAGGTTGGCCGCCTGCAACATAGTGCCCATCGCGCCGTCAGCGACCAGAACACGCTCGTTGAGCACCTCGAGCAACGACACGGGGGGCGACGCGGGACTCATAGCCTCCAGGCTACCGAGCGGAGGGTAGCCGGATCGCGCGTCCGATCGGCGTGGCGGGCCCCGCGCCGTAGGCTTGAAGTCATGACCGGATTCGAGCGCTGGCCCGAGCTCACCGAGCCGATAATGGTGGCCGCGTTCGAAGGCTGGAACGACGCCGGTGACGCGGCCACCGGCGCGATCGAACACCTCGAACTGATGTGGGGTTCCCAGGAGCTGGCCGCGATCGATCCGGACGACTACTACGACTTCCAGGTCAACCGACCGACCGTGTCGCTGGTCGACGGTGTCTCGCGGCGGGTGACCTGGCCGACCACCCGCATCTCGTGGTGTCGCCCGCCCGGATCCTCTTTCGATCTGGTGCTCGTCCGGGGCATCGAACCGAATATGCGCTGGCGGGCGTTTTGCGAGGAGATCCTCGAAGTGGTCCGCACCCTCGACGTCCGCATGGTGATCACGCTGGGCGCCCTGCTCTCGGACACCCCGCACACCAGGCCGACCTCGGTTTCGGGAACGTCCTACGACTCGGCGTCGGCCACTCGCTTCGGCCTCGAACGCTCACGCTACGAGGGTCCGACCGGCATCGTCGGTGTCCTTCAAGACGCGTGCGTCCGAGTCGGTATCCCGGCCCTGTCCTTTTGGGCGGGAGTGCCGCACTACGTCTCGCAGCCACCGAACCCGAAGGCGACGGTCGCACTCCTGCACAGCGTCGAGGAAGTGCTCGACGTGCCCGTGCCGATGGGCGAGCTACCCCAGCAGGCCGACGAGTGGCAGAAGTTGGTCGACGAGATGGCGGCCGAGGACGAAGAGGTCAGTGAGTACATCCGAAACCTCGAAGAACGCGACGACGAGGGCGAGCTACGTGAGACCTCCGGCGATGCCATCGCCCGGGAGTTCGAGCGTTATCTGCGTCGCCGCGACCGCGGAGGCGGCTTCGGCGGGCACGCCGGCTAGGTCCGCGTCAGACCGGCTGGACGTCAGGGGGGCTGGCCGTCAGGGGGCTGGCCGTCAGGGGGCTGGACGTCAGGGGGCTGGCCGTCAGGGGGCGATGCCCAGCAGCGCGTCGGCCGTGGCCGCGACCAGGGCCGGCGCGGTGGCATCGTCGCCGGGTTGGGCCAAGCTGGCCTCGGCCCACCGATCGATCACCGCGATCGCGCCCTGGGTGTCCAGATCGTCGGCTAAGCGCGCCCGTACCCCGGCGAGCACGGGGCCCGCGGCCGGACCGGTTGGGCGGCGCCACGCTGCGCGCCAGCGATCGAGTCGGCCCTCTGCGTTGGGCAACCGTCCGCCGGTCCACTCCCGATCGGCTCGATAATGCCCGTCCAGCAAGGCCAACCGGATAGCCATCGGATCGACACCGGCGCCGCGCAACTTGGAGACGAAGACCAGGTTGCCCCGTGACTTGCTCATCTTCTCGCCGTCCAGCCCGATCATTCCCGCGTGCACGTAGTGCTGCGCGAACGGTGTCTTCCCGGTGAGCGCTTCGGCGTGCGCGGCCGAGTGCTCGTGATGCGGGAAGATCAGATCCGAGCCGCCGCCCTGGACGTCGAAACCCATGCCCAACCGATTGAGGGCGATCACCGAGCATTCGATGTGCCAACCCGGCCTGCCTGGACCCAGCGGGGTCTCCCAGAACGGCTCCCCGTCGCGTTGCGCGCGCCACAGAAGCGAATCGAGTGGATCGCGCTTGCCTGCATGAGCGGGATCGCCGCCCCGCTGGCCGAACAGTTCGAGCATCCGCGCGCGGTCGTAGCCCGACTCGTAGCCGAAGTGACCGCTTGCATCGATCGAAAAGTAGACATCGCCGCCCACGTGATACGCGGCGCCCGACTCGAGCAGGGACGAGATGGCAGCGGTGATCTCTTCGACCGCTTCGACGGCGCCGATGTAGTCGTCGGGCGGCAGCACCCGCAGCGCTGTCATGTCCTCGCGAAACAGGGCGATCTCGCGGCCGGCCAGCTCCATCCAGTTCTCGCCGGTGTGCGCCGCCCGTTCCAGCAGCGGGTCGTCGACATCAGTGACGTTCTGGACGTAGTGCACACGGTGACCGGAGTCGCGCCACACCCGTTGCACTAGATCGAACGCCAGGTAGGTGGCGGCGTGTCCGAGGTGGGTCGCGTCGTAGGGCGTGATGCCGCAGACGTACATCCGGGCGACATCGCCGGGTTCGCTGGCGCGAATCTCGCCGCCGGCCGTGTCGTAGAGCCGCAACGGGTCAGCTCGCCCGGGCAGCTGGCTGATACCGGGGCCCGGCCATGCGTCCATAGCCGTCACCGTATCCAGCCGTCAGGACGCTGTCGGCGGCCCGTCGACGCGGCCTATGTCACAACCCGACGCACACAACCCGACTGTCGCAACCGCGTCTACATCGGTGGCCACGGCAGGGCCGGCCAGTCGCCCGAGGGCTGCGGATGCGTGAGATCGCGCAGCAAGTTGTCCACCCGTCGTCCGGTTCGGCGAACCTCACGCGTCGTGAGCAGCTCACCGAGCCGGTCGCCGAGGTCAGCGGTGAGCGCGCCCCGAAGCCGTTCGAGGCACTCGATCGCCTCGTCCGGCAGGGCGTCGCCGGCCCATTGCCACAGCAACGTGCGCAGTTTCGGTTCGACGCTGAAGGTCACACCGTGGTCGATCCCGTAGATGTGCCCCGACCGCGTCGGTAGCAGGTGGCCGCCCTTGCGGTCGGCGTTGTTGATCACCGCGTCGAAGACCGCGACGCGCCGCAGTGGCTCGCTCGAGCGGCGTCGCACCAGCCGGGTGATGTCGACCCGGTCATCGGTGTCGATCCACAACTGGGCCATTCCCGGCCCGACCGGACCGTCGCGATAGACCGTGGGCGGCACGATCAGCCACCCGGTGGCCGCGGACACCTCGTAGGCCGCGACCTCGCGTTCGGCCAGTGTGCCGTCGGGAAAGTCCCACAGTGGACGCTCCCCCGCGACCGGTTTGTAGACGCAGGCGGCGACGAGGCCGTCGAGCTCGACCGAGCAGTAGAGGGTCGCGTTGGACGCGTCGAGCAGGCGACCCTCGATCGACAGCGTGCCGTGCCTCAACAGTTCCAGGGCGGTGTCGACCGGCAGTTCCTGAGTGGGCGTCAGCTCCTCCGGCACGGACATCGAGTCACCGCCTCGCGGTCATGACAGCGCTATGCCGCGGTGGAAGCCGTTGCTGCGCGGACAGACGTGACCGGCCGGATCCAGCGGTTGCCCGCACAGGGGGCACGGCGGTCGACCCGCGGCCACGACACGGCGGGCGCGGTCGACGAACGCGCGTGCGCGCGACAAGTCGAGGCGCACCCGCAGCGCGTCCGGGCCCTCATCGACGTCTTCGAGCAGGGTCTGCTCGGCGACGTCGTTGTCCTCGTCCGGCGCCTGCGCCTCGACGATCACTTCGCCACTGTCGCCGTCCCAGGCCAGGCCCATAGCCCCGACTCGGAACTCCTCGTCGACCGGCTGTGCGAGCGCTTCGGTGTCGGGCTCGCCGGCCGGTGGCAGCGCGGTGCCGGTTCGCGCGACGACCTCGTCGAGCAGTTGCGCCATCCGGTCGGCCAGCACGGTGACCTGCGCCTCCTCCAGTGCCACCGAGACGACGCGCACGCCGTCGACGGCCTGCAGGTAGAAGGTTCGTTCGCCGGGCGCGCCGACCGTGCCGGCGACGAAACGATCCGGCTGCTCGAACAGGTGTATCTGGCGCATGACTGGTGCGAGCCTAATCGGTTCGCCTAAGTCGATCAGACCGCTCCGGCGCCCGCGCCGCCGCCGACGGTGGCATCGTTGCGAGCGCGACCGCGGCGCCGCTTGGGCGGGGCGAAGGAGGCCAGGTCTCCCCCGACGTCGTTCGAGCGCAGTACGACGGGCCGGGGCTCGCCGTATCGGATTACCGACACCGAGCACGGGTCGACGACGATGCGCTGGAACTGGTCGAGGTGCAGCCCCAGGGCATCGGCCAGGATTGCTTTGATCACATCACCGTGGCTGCACGCCACCCAGATCTTGTCTGCTGCGATGCGGGCGTCCCAGTCGCGTACGGCGGCGACGGCTCGGGCCGACACCTCGGCCAGACTCTCGCCGTTGGGGAACCGAGCGGCCGAGGGCTGGGTCTGGACGACCTTCCAGATCGGGTCCTTGGTCAGCTCCTTCAGGGGGCGCCCCGTCCAGTCGCCGTACCGGCACTCGACGAGCCGATCGTCGACGTCCCAGTTCGGGTCTCGGCCGGCCGCGCGCTGGGCATCGGAGATGGCGGTGGCGGTGTCGACACATCGTTCCAGCGGACTGGTGACGATCGCAGCCACGGGCAGGGCCGCGATGCGCTGCGCGACAGCGGCGGCCTGAACCTTGCCGCGCTCATCGAGATGCAGGCCTGGGGTGTGACCGGCCAGCACAGGCCCGGTCATCGCGGTCAGCCCGTGTCGCACGAGTAACAATGTCGACATATCAGCGTGCCGACACGGCGCCGGTGGCAACCAAGACGATGACGAGTGCGCCCAACGCGATCCGGTAGCCGATGAAGACGAACGTGCTGTGCCGACTGATCCAGCGCATCAGCCACGCTATCGAGGCCAGCCCGACGACGAAGGAGAAGACCAGGGCGACGGCGGTGAGTCCCACGCCGGGTGCCCCGTTGCCGCCGATCTTGCGGGCTTCGTAGAGTCCTGACAACACGATCGCGGGGATGGACAGCAGGAAGGAGAAGCGCGCCGCCGTAGGCCGATCGAGGCCCCGGAACAGACCCGCGGTGATGGTGACTCCGGATCGTGACGCTCCGGGCACCAGGGCCAGCGCTTGCGCCAACCCGACGGCGGTCGCATCGACTCGGTCGAGCTGTTCCTCCTCCCGGTTCTGGCGACCCACCTTCTCGGCGACGCCGAGGACGATGGCGAAGACGATCAAGAAGATTGAGACGACCCAGAGATTGCGGGCCCCCGTCTCGATCGGGTGGGAGAAGACGAGCCCGATCACGGCCACCGGGATAGTGGCCAGGATGAGGTACCACCCCATCCGATACTCGAGGCTGCCGCGGATCGTGCGGTCGAACAGTCCCCGGAACCAGGCGACGGTGATGTGGACGAGCTCGCGCCAGAAGTAGAGGACGACGGCGAGGGTCGTCCCCAGCTGGATCACGGCGGTGAAGGCGGTGAACGCCTCCTCCTTCTCGTGCGGATCCATCAGGGCCTGCACGATGCGCAGGTGCGCGGTCGAGGAGACGGGCAGAAACTCGGTCAATCCCTGGACGATGCCGTAGATGACGACGTGCAGCAGGCTCACTCGCCGACTCCGGACTTCTCCATCGCGAAGGCCGCCGCTCGAACGATCTCGCGGCGATCGTCGAGTGTTGCCCCGTGCGGCGCGACGCTCAACGTGGTCAGCCCCGCCGCGGCCAGTTCGGCCATCCGGTCCGCCATCCGATCGATCGGTCCGAGTACGGAGGTGGAGTCGATGAACTCGAACGGCACGGCCGCTTCCGCTCCGGCGTAGTCGCGCGACAGATAACGGTGCTGGATCTCGGCGGCGGCCTCGCCGTAGCCCAGCCGCCGGGCCAGGTCGTTGTAGAAGTTCTGCTCGCGGCTGCCCATGCCGCCGAGGTAGAGCGCGGCGTAGGCCCGCACCGCGGCCGCGCAGGCGTCAAGATCGTCGCCGAGCACGACGGGCACGGTGGCGACGACGTCGAAGCCGTCGAGGCTCGCGCCGGCGCGCTGCCGACCGACGGTGAGGTGCTCGCGGAGCTCGGCGGCACCCGCGGCCGAGAAGAACAGGGCAAGCGCTCCGTCGCCGATCTCACCGGCCAATTCGAGGTTCTTCGGGCCGATGGCGGCCAGATAGAGCGGGATGTGCTCCCGCGCGGGATGCACCGTGAGCTGAAGTGCCTTGCCCGGGCCCTCGCGCAGCGGAAGTTGATAGGTCCGGCCGTCGTAGCGCACCCGTTGGCGGGACAGCGCGAGGTTCACGATGTCCACGTATTCGCGGGTGCGAGCCAGCGGTCGCGCGAAGCGGACGCCGTGCCACCCCTCCGACACTTGCGGCCCGGACACCCCCAGGCCCAGCCGGAACCGGCCGCCGGACAGGTTGTCCAGTGTCGCCGCGGTCATGGCGGTCATCGCCGGGGTCCGGGCCGGGATCTGCAGGACGGCGCTGCCGATGTCGATCGACGAGGTCTGGGCCGCGACCCAGCTAAGAATCGTCGGCGCGTCCGAACCGTAGGCCTCGGCCAC
>JAFAWL010000205.1 GCA_019241805.1 Actinomycetota bacterium | reverse complement strand
AACGCCGCCGACGTGCCGCCCAAGTACAAGGGTGAGTCGTGGGCGCGGCTGGGTGTGAACGTCGACGACGACTTCGAACCGCTCTATGTGGTCAGCCCGGATCGCCGGGCCCAGGTGACCAAGCTTCGAGCGCTGGTGAAAGACGCGGACGAGGTCTACCTCGCCACCGATGAGGACCGCGAGGGTGAGGCGATTGCCTGGCACCTGGTCGAGACGCTGAATCCCAAGGTGCCCGTGCGCCGGATGGTCTTTCACGAGATCACGCCAGCGGCGATCGCGGCCGCCGTGGCCTCGCCGCGTGACATCGACGAGAAGCTCGTCGACGCCCAGGAGACGCGCCGCATTCTCGATCGCCTCTACGGCTACGAGGTCAGCCCCGTCCTATGGAAGAAGATGCTGCCGGGCCTGTCAGCCGGCCGCGTCCAATCCGTCGCCACGCGGATGATCGTCGAGCGGGAGCGCGCCCGCATGCGCTTCCACGCCGCCGAGTACTGGGATGTCGAAGGCACCTTCTCACCGACCGCACCCAAGGACGGCGACCCGGCGACCTTCACCGCGACCCTCGTCAGCCTGGACGACGTCCGCATCGCCACCGGCCGTGACTTCGACCCCGACACGGGTCTTGCCCCGGCGAGCGTCCTGCACCTCGACGAGGGGGGTGCGCGCGGGCTGGCCGCCCGCCTGTCCGCTCAGGCGTTCGAGGTTCGCAGCGTCGAGGAACGGCCCTACCGGCGCCGGCCCTATCCCCCGTTCATGACCTCGACCCTGCAGCAGGAAGCCGGGCGGAAGCTGCGCTGGTCGTCGGCGACCGTCATGCGCGTGGCCCAGCGGCTCTACGAGAACGGCTACATCACCTACATGCGCACCGACTCGACGAACCTGTCGCAGACGGCGCTGACGGCGGCCCGCGCTCAAGCCCGCGAGCTCTACGGCGACGCGTTCGTGCCGGCCGAGCCGCGCATCTATACACGCAAGGTCAAAAACGCCCAGGAAGCGCACGAGGCGATCCGGCCCTCCGGCGATTCGTTCCGCACGCCGGGGCAGGTTGCCTCGCAACTGAGTTCGGACGAGTTCCGCCTCTACGAGCTGATCTGGCAGCGGACGCTGGCCTCGCAGATGGCCGACGCCGTCGGCACGACCGTGTCCGTCCGGCTGGCCGGCACCTCAGTGGCCGGTGAGCGGGCCGAGTTCGCGACCTCCGGACGCACGATCACCTTCCCCGGATTCATGCGCGCCTACGTGGAGGACACCGACGAATCGGCCGAGAAGGACGACGCCGAGAAGCGCCTGCCGCAGCTGGCACGCGGTGACGGACTCGACTCACGCGAATTCGAACCTGACGGGCACAGCACCAACCCGCCCGCGCGCTACACCGAGCCGTCGCTGGTGAAGGCGCTCGAAGAGCTCGGCGTCGGGCGACCGTCGACCTACGCCTCGATCATGCAAACGATCCAGGATCGCGGCTACGTGTTCAAGAAGGGGCCGGCGCTCGTGCCCTCGTGGACGGCCATCGCGATGGTCGGTCTACTCGAGTCCTACTTCGGTCGGTTGGTCGACTACAACTTCACGGCCAGCGTCGAGAACGATCTGGACTCGATCGCGGCGGGTGATCGGTCGAGGGTCGAGTGGCTGCGTCGCTTCTACTTCGGCGCGGACGGCTCAAACGGCTCGAACGGCTCGTCGACCCCGGCACCGGTGACCGATCCGAAGAGCAACGGCGGCACGCGGATCTCCGACCAGGGCGGTCTGAAGCGCTTGATCGACTCCCGGCTGGCCGAGATCGACGCCCGCGAGATCAATTCGATTCCGCTGGCCGACGGCGTGGTGGTCCGCGTCGGTCGTTACGGCCCCTACTTGCAACGCGGCGACGATCGGGCATCCGTGCCTGAAGATCTCGCGCCGGACGAGCTGACTCCGGACCGGGTTGAAGAGTTGTTGTCCGCGCCGTCTGGTGATCGCTCGCTGGGCTCGGTGGACGACCGCGAGATCACCGCCAAGGCCGGCCGGTACGGCCCGTA
>JAFAWL010000098.1 GCA_019241805.1 Actinomycetota bacterium | reverse complement strand
GAATCGGATTGGTGGAGTACCGATAAGCTCCGCTGCCTGCTGGAAGCAATCTGAACTTAGAATACGAACTCAGCAGAATTCAAGCCCACGAAGGTGCGGGCAGGCTCGCCGCATGTCTCGGCCAGCGCCGCGCACGCGTGTCACCTCCACGTCGCGAGTGACTACCTCGCGCCGTTTCACCGCTTCAATGCACTTACGCTGTCAGCTACCGAGCACGCGGGCCATCAGGACACGACGATTGCGCGCGCCAGTCTTGGCGAAGATGGATTTCAGGTGGTCCTGGACCGTGTTCTGCGAGATGTACAGGTGGGCTGCAACCTGCCTGGAGTCGGATCCACCCGCGAGCGCCGTCATCAGCTCAGCTTCCCGTGGCGTAAGGCCATAAGCCCTGATGAAGACACCCATACGCTCAACCGCGGACGCGGTTTCGATAGTGACGGCGATGTCGGCGTTGCCGTGCGGGCCGGCCATCCGGCAGCTCGGAGGCTCAGCCAGGCGCGGTCTCTGAGATGGACGCGTGCCCGAGCTGGGTGATTGTCGACCCCGGCCTCTCTGGCGATCAGCTGGGCTCCGACGTTGTACGCGCCCGCCGGAACGGGTCGCCGGTCAGCGTCCGGCGGAACCAGAGCGCGCAGGTACGCCTCGGTCTGAGCGGTCTGGGCTCTGACCTGCAGATCAGGTGCGAGTAGCAGGACTGCCGCGCCTTCCGGAAGAATGCCAGGTCTCTGCGCGACAAAGGTTTGAGCCTGGAGACGTCGTAGCCGATGAGTCACAACCGGCGCGATCGCGGCGAGGTATTCGGCTTCCGGGTCCGTGAACTGCCGGCCGCCGATGCGCCATAGGTCGAGAAATCCCCAGCAGCCGAAGCGATCTCTGAACACGACCGAGGCAATGTCGGAGACGTGGTAGCCAGACAGCAGCTCGCGCCAGACGAGACTACGTTCGGGCTCGCCACCGGTGTCGGCCTGCAGCCGGCCAACAGGGTTCGTCAATCGGGTCCAGCGGTTATGCTCGGTCGAATACTTGAGGCGAATCAACATCGGCAACTTCGGCAAGCACGGCACGTCGGCCAGCGGGTCCGACCCAACTTCGGTTTCGGGATCGGTGAGCAGCCAGGCATACGCATCGAAGCGGACGTTGCGAGCGATCTCTTCGAGCATCGCGACGCGCAACGCGCGTCCGTCATCGCAGTTGTCGCCGACTCGGTCGATCCGCTCCGCCGGTCTGCCAAGCCGCTCAGCCATTGCCCATCCGCGACCACGAGCGCGGCGAAGATCCCAGACAGTTGGGATACCCGCTCGATGGGCAGTTTGTCAGCATTGTGCTATGTTCACATTGAGCATCGAGCACGCGATCACCGACTTCGCCACGTGGAAAGCAGCATTTGACCGGTTCGCGGAAGCCAGAGGAAAGAGTGGTGTCATTGGGGACCGGATCCGTCGTCCGATTGACGACCCCCATCGCCTGATCATCGAGTTGGATTTCCCAACGAGCGAGCAGGCCGAAGCGTTTCGGCAGTACCTGACCAACACGGTGTGGTCGAACCCCGAGGCGTCACCGGCGCTCGCGGGAACGGCGACGACGAGGGTCCTGGAACCGGTGAGCGCAGCCGGCTGAGGCTCGCGTGGTCCGCGATACGACCCGTCCCGTCGAATGTCGCCGTGTGCAAGCCGCAACCGGATGCGGGAACAAGATGTCCGGGTCGTCTGCGGCACTCCACTAATTTTCGGAACTCCTGCGCGGTCACCTGCGTCGAATCGGAGAGGATGGTGAACTCACGGTCGCCGAGCTCGACGAAATGGGGGTGCTGATCAGTTGGGCCTACGAGTCGCTGTCGCGGCACTGCTCCAACGCCGGGCGATCGTTCCAAAGTGCACAGGCCACCTAGGTGTTCGCGTCGGCATTGGCCAGCCACAGCTTGGAGAGAACCCCCGGTAGCTGCGGAACCGGGGCACCACGATGTCGACGTGCCGAGATCCTCCGCGGCGCTGATCCCAGCCACGCGTGGAACTGTACAACCTGGATGGCCGATATGAACCGAGGAAGCGCGCCAGGTCGGCCTCGTTGATGCGTCCTTCGGCAACACGCTACGTCGAGCCATCCGCAGGCTGGGACCGAGGCGGCCACGGACCACCTGACCAGGTAACAGCCGAGCAGCGCCAGCCGTGGCCCAACAAACACACGCAGCAGCCAGGCGAGCGTCAGGCGATCTTGTACGGCTCACCCCCGGCGCCGCCAATGGCGGCCACCGTACTGGCTGGGACCGCACGGTTGCTGAGCACCGGGCACAGGCCAGCACGACGAGGCTCTCTTGCCCGGCCTCACCCGTTCACGTCAAGACCTCACCCATGTCAAAGCATCACGTGACTTAGAATTTGGAGTTTGGACAAGAAACTGTGAGAAATTGGGGGATCAAGCCGCGCGTGGCGGGCCTCGACGTGCGACCTGGTAGTGGAGTGGTGGCTTGGGACGATAGCCGACCGGCCGGCCTGGGGATTTTCCGCGCGTTTGAGGTGCACGAGTTGGCGTACCCACCCGGACGAAAATTCCGGTGAAGTTCCGCTGGACTTGACCCGGCGTCAGGAGCCGGTCGGAACGCGCGTGCTCCCACGGGAGTCGGGCATCACCGACGACGCCTCGCCCCAGCCACAATTGCCAACGCGCAGCGGCCATGAGCCAACTCCATCGGTCGGCTGCTCGAAACAGAGCCGACGGACGGTCTTTGGATCGACGGGCGCCGTGGTCGTCTACAGCCCGTTCGCTCACGGCAACTTCGCCGGCCCGCGCGCGCCGCGCGGCCGCGTGTTGGAGGACATCGCAGCACGCCACGGCGCGACCGAGCGCCAGGTGGCGCTCCAGTTCCTAGTACGGCGGCCGTCGTCGTTCACGATCCCGAAGGGGTCCAGCGCCGGGCACGCCGCCGACAACGCGGGCGCCGGCGCTCTGCGGCTGGCGGACGCCGAACTCGCCCGGATCGACCTGGCCTTTCCGCTCCCTCGGCGCGCTCGCTTCCCATGCTGGAGGCGCGTCGCCGTCTAAGGGGTCGGTGCACCACCTCGCGGTAGCCGAGTTCTTCACCGGTATGAGGAGCATCAGGCGGCAAACAGGTTCGACAGCCAGGAGCGACCGACTGGCGTCGGTTGGCGTCGAGTTCCGGGCAGGTTGGGCGGCGGTAGGGCATGG
>JAFAWL010000253.1 GCA_019241805.1 Actinomycetota bacterium | reverse complement strand
GGAAGAGGTTGTGCATCCCCTTCGTGCTCTCCGACAGCAGGGTCATGTGGGTGAACGCGCCGCCACCGGAGACGTCGTCGCTGCCGCCGTCGGCCCAGCGCACGCGCGAGCGGTCGCCGCGGGCGGTGTTCGGCGTGACGTAGGCCTCCATGCCGATGATCGGCTTGACGCCGGCGGCGCGCGCTTTGGCCCAGAAGTCGTAGGCGCCGAACACGTTGCCGTGGTCGGTCATGGCCAGCGCCGGCATCCCGTGCCGGGCGGTTTCGGCGAACAAATCCCCGAGCCGAGCCGCCCCGTCGAGCATCGAGTATTCGGTGTGGACGTGCAGATGGACGAACGAGTCGACCGAGCCCGGCGCGCCTGCACTCACCCTCGACCCGACCCCATTTCCCAGACCGTCCTTCACATTGTCGTTCCCCGCGCGACCCGGGTCGACCGACCCGACTGATTCTGCACCGGCCCACCGACACATGTGGGCGTGTCGTGGCCTCGTGTCTCTCGACCTCAGCTCGAGGCCGAGGTGCGTCTCCCGATGCGGGCACTCAACTCTCAGCGCGCAACACGTCCAGTGCGTGTTCCAGGTCGGGAGGGTAGGGCGAGGTGACGGTGATGTAGTCACCGCTGCCAGGGTGCTCGAACCCGAGGGAGCGGGCGTGCAGCCATTGACGAGTCAGCCCGAGCCGTCGGGCCAGCACCGGGTCGGCGCCGTAGGTGAGATCACCGACACACGGGTGGCGGATCGCGGCCATGTGCACGCGGATCTGATGTGTGCGGCCGGTTTCAAGGTGCACGTCGAGCAGGCTCGCGGCCCGCAGCGCCTCCTCGGTCTCGTAGTGCGTCACGCTCGCTCGACCGTCGGCGACGACGGCGAAGCGATAGGTCGCCCCGGGGTGCCGGTCGATCGGTGCGTCGATCGTGCCGGCCCCGGGGTCCGGGTGCCCCTGTACGAGCGCGGAGTACCGCTTGTCGACGGTGCGCTGCTTGAAAGCACGTTTGAGCGCGGAATAGGCGCGCTCGCTCTTGGCGACGACCATGACGCCGGTCGTGCCGGCGTCAAGGCGATGCACGATTCCCTGCCGCTCGGCCGCACCGGAACTTGAGAGCCGGTAGCCCCGGGCCGCCAGGGCACCGGTGACGGTCGGCCCGGTCCAGCCCGGCGATGCGTGGGCTGCGACGCCGACCGGTTTGTCTATGACGACGAGGTCCGCGTCGTCATAGAGCACGCTCATCCCGTCGACCGGTTCGGGCGGTGCGGCAACCACGGTCTCGGGAAGCCGTACCTCGAGCCAGGAGCCCTCGCGGACCCGCTCGGATCGAGCCGGCGTCGCACCGTCGAGCTGGACCTCACCGGCATCTATCAGGTCGGCCGCCGAGGTGCGCGACAGCCCGAACAGGCGGGCGACGGCCACGTCCAGCCGTAGGCCGTCGAGACCCTCCGGTACCGGCAGCAGGCGCGTCACCGGCGCCGGGTGCCGTCGACGTCGATGCCGATGATGGCGACTAGGGCGGCGGTGATCGCGCCGCAGACGATCGCCGAGTCGGCCAGGTTGAAGATCGGCCACGGGTGGCCGTCGTCGCTGAACAAACTTATCCAGTCCACGACGTGTCCACGGCCGACGCCCGGAGCGCGAAAGATCCGGTCGATCAGGTTGCCGACCGCGCCGCCGAAGATCAGCCCAAGGGCGATCGACCAGACGATCGACCGCATCCGCCGGGCGGCGCGAGCGATCACGACCACGACGATCAATGCGACGACGGTGAGCACGAGCGTCGCGCCGGTGCCGACCGAGAAGGCCGCGCCGGAGTTCCGCGTCTCGACGAGAAAGATCGCCCCACCGATCAGCCGTACGGGGGCGTGGTTGGTGAGCTTGGCCACCACGAGCGCCTTGGTTATGACGTCCAGCGCGACGACGACCAGGGCGATCACGACGAACAACCACAAGCGACGCGGTCGCGCTGGTGTCGTTTGTTCGTCGGACGATGCCCCCGCGGGGTCGGTCTCGGGCATCGAGTCGGGCTCCGCGGCGGTCACGACGTCATTGTCGCTCACGATCGTGCCCGATGAGGCCGCCGGCGCGGTCGGTCGACCGGTCAGCGACGCTCCTCGCGTTGCTTGCACGCGACGTCCAAAGTGGCCATCGGGAACGCCCGCAGGCGCGCCTTTGGAATCGGATTGCCGCAGCTCTCGCATTGTCCGTACGTGCCGGCGTCGATCCGCGCGACCGCACGTTGGATCTGGGTGAGCAGGTCGAGCCGGTTTCCGACAATCGACAGTTCCTGTTCGCGTTCGAAGGTCTTGCTGCCCGCATCGGCCTGGTCGTCGCCGGCCCCGTCGGTGCTGGAGGTTTGCAAGTCGGTGAGGTCGTGGATCGACCGTTCGTACTCGGTTTGCATCTCGGCCAATTGCGCGACCAGCGACTCGCGCACCTCGGCGAGCTCGGCCGGCGACCAGTCCGACTTCGGGGTCGGTCGGGGCTCATCGGCAGCTACGCCCGATGCTTTGGCCACCGCAGCCTTGGCCACCGCAGCCTTGGCCACCGCAGCCTTAGGCGGCGCCGCTGTCGTCGTCTTGGCCGCCGGCGCCTTCGTCGCGGCCGGTTCGGTCGCCGGCGTCGGCCTCGCCGCCTTCGCGACTGCTTTCTTGCCCGGCGACGTGGCTACCGCCCTGGCCGCGGTCTTCGTGACGGCGGTCCTACTGGCCGCCGCCGGAGCCGGCTTGACCGCCTTCGCCGCCGGAGCCGGCTTGACCGCCTTCGCCGCCGAGGCCGGCTTCACTGCCTTCGCCGCCGGAGCCGGCTTCACTGCCTTCGCCGCCGGAGCCTTGACCGCCGCCTTCTTGCCAGCCGACTTCACGGGCGACTTCGCCGCGGCGGGCGCCTTCTTCGCGGCCGCGGGTCGCGTGGTCGGGGACGCAGATCCGGACCGCCTGGTCGCCGAGACCGCTCTGCCGCCGGCCATTTGCCACTCCTCGCAACACGTCGGTCGTGCACGAGGGGCCGGCAGGCGTGCCGACCCCCGCAAAGGCGGCAAGAATACGAGCTACTCGGCAAACCCGCCAGTACCCACCGCCGAACGCCTCCCCCGATGGCGCCGAACACTGTCGGCCTGCACACCGGATGCCCAACCTACCCTCGGGCTCGACGGCCGGTCGCTAGACTCGGCTGTGCGAAGACGAGGACGAGTAAGCCCACGACAAGTCGGCGCGAGCGATCCGGGGACGGTGCGAGCCCGGAGCCGATCCGCGGGCCGAAATCACCTCCGAGCGCCGGAAGAACGGCCCGGGCGACGACAAGGGCTCAGTAGACCCGGAGCAGGACCAGAGTGGGCCCGCCGGCAGGCCAGCCGGCGACGCCAACGAGGGTGGTACCGCGGCGCCGGCACGGACCGGAGTCGTCCCTCGAGCCCGGCCCGACTCGAGGAGCACTACCGGTGAGCAGCTACCGCCCGCTGGCCCCGCACGTCGACCTCACCGCCATGGAGCACGAGGTCATCGACTTCTGGCGTGCGCAACGCATCTTCCAGCGCACGCTCGATCAGACCGCTCAGGGAACGTCCTGGACCTTCTACGAAGGCCCACCAACCGCGAACGGAATGCCAGGTACGCACCACGTGGAGGCGCGGGTCTTCAAGGACGTGTTCCCCCGCTTCAAGACGATGAAGGGCTATCACGTGCCCCGGATGGCCGGCTGGGACTGTCACGGCCTACCGGTGGAACTGGCGGTCGAGCGCGAACTCGGTTTCACCGGCAAACCCGACATAGAGGCTTACGGCATCGCGCAATTCAACGCCAAGTGCCGCGAGTCGGTACAACGGCACGTGGACGCGTTCGAGCGGATGAGCGAACGCATGGGCTACTGGGCCGACTATGACAACGCCTACTGGACGATGGATCCCGATTATGTCGAAAGCGTCTGGTGGGCCCTGAAGCAGATCTTCGACAAGGGCCTGCTGGTCGAGGACTTCCGGGTCACGCCCTACTGTCCGCGCTGCGGCACGGGCCTGTCTGACCATGAGGTCGCCCAGGGATACGAAGATGTCGTCGACCCGTCGGTGTACGTGCGCTTCCCACTGACCTCAGGTCCGTGGGCCGGACAGGCCGATCTGCTGATCTGGACCACGACGCCGTGGACGCTGGTGTCCAACACCGCGGTCGCGGTGAATCCGGCGGTCACCTACGTCGTCGCACGCGACGCCGAGGGAACGTTCGTGGTGGCCCAACCGCTACTGGCCAAAGCACTGCGCGATGACGCAGTCGTGCTGGCCGAGATCTCCGGGCGTGACATGGAGCGCTGGCATTACCAGCGGCCCTTCGACTACGTCCCGCTGACGGATGGCAACTACGTCGTACTCGCCGACTACGTGACGACCGAAGACGGCTCCGGATTGGTCCACCAGGCGCCCGCCTTCGGTGCCGATGACCTTGCGACGTGCCGGGCCTACGGACTGCCGGTCGTGCAGCCGATCGGTCCCGACGGCCATTTCCTGCCGGACACCGGCCCGGTGGCCGGCACGTTTTTCAAGGACGCCGACGACCTGCTCGTCGCGGACCTGCGCGGACGCGGGCTGCTGCTGCGGCACGTGCCCTACGACCACGCCTACCCCCACTGCTGGCGGTGCCACACCCCGCTCATGTACTTCGCGCTGCCCTCCTGGTACGTCCGCACGACGGCGATCAAGGAGCAACTGCTCGCCGAGAACGAGCGGACGAACTGGTTCCCGGAGACGATCAAGCACGGCCGCTACGGCGACTGGCTGAACAACAACATCGACTGGGCACTCTCCCGCGACCGGTACTGGGGCACGCCGCTACCGATCTGGCGCAATGACGCCGATCCCGGCCGGACGGTCTGCGTCGGCTCGCTGGCGCAGCTGCGCGAGCTGTCCGGAGTGCAGCTCGACGATCCCCACCGCCCGTTCGTCGACGACGTTACTTTTACCGTGGCGGGCGAGCCGGGCACGTACCGCCGGGTGCCGCAGGTGATCGACGCCTGGTTCGACTCGGGATCGATGCCCTTCGCGCAGTTCGGCGCCCCGCACCGCAACGCCGAGCTCGCGCAGGCCAACTATCCGGCCGATTTCATCTGCGAGGCCATCGACCAGACCCGGGGCTGGTTCTACACGTTGATGGCGGTGGGCACTCTCGTGTTCGACCGCAGCTCGTACCGCAACGTGCTCTGTCTCGGTCACATCCTGGCCGAGGACGGCCGGAAGATGAGCAAGCACCTAGGCAACATCCTGGAGCCGATTCCGCTGATGGATCAGCATGGCGCCGACACGGTCCGATGGTTCATGCTGGCCGGCGGATCTCCCTGGTCCGCCCGACGGGTCGGCCACAAAGTGCTCGAAGAGATCGCTTCGAAGGTCATCCGTACCTACTGGTCGATCGCGTCGTTCCAGTCGCTCTATGCGCGAGCAAACGGCTGGGCGCCGGGTGGGCCAACCGGCGAGGTGACCTCGCTCGATCGCTGGGCACTGAATGAGGCCTACCGGCTGGTCGCTGCGGTGGACCAGGCGTTGGAGGCCTTCGACTCCCAGCGCGCCGGCAAGGCGCTCTCCGAGTACATCGACGATCTGTCGAATTGGTACGTGCGCCGCAACCGGCGACGCTTCTGGGACGGCGACCCGGCTGCGCTGGCCACGCTGCACGAATGCCTTGACGTGCTCACCCGGTTGCTCGCGCCGATGATCCCGTTCGTCACCGAGCACGTCTGGGGCGCGCTGTTCGCGGTGAGCACCGGCGTGGAATCGGTCCATCTGGCCGGCTGGCCGAGCGCCCGAGCGGCCGATGCCGAACTAGCCGAGCAGGTTGCGCTGGTTCGACGCCTGGTCGAGCTAGGTCGGGCCGCACGCGCCGAGTCGGGCGTGAAGACGCGGCAGCCGCTGGCTCACGCGCTGGTCTCGGCGCCCGGATGGGTGCAGGTGCCGCAGTCGCTACGCCGGGAGGTGGCCGACGAACTCAACGTGCTCGACCTGTCGGGTCTGGCCGACGCCGGCGAACTGATCGAGCTGTCGGTCAGGCCGAACTTTCGCGTGCTAGGTCGGCGGTTCGGCAAAGCGACACAGCGGGTCGCTACCGCCATCGCCGCGGCCGACCCGACGAGCTTGGTGGCGGCGCTTCGTTCGGGCGGTGCGAGCGTAAACGTCGATGGCGTGCCCACGTCCGTGTCGGCCGACGAGGTCATCGTGAGCGAGACACCGCGATCGGGCTGGGCGGTCGCTAGTTCCGGATCCGACACGGTGGCCCTGGACCTCGAACTGACCCACGAGCTTCGTCAGCTCGGCCTGGTCCGCGACATCGTGCGCACCGTCCAGGACGCCCGAAAGAACGCGGGTCTGGAGGTCACCGATCGCATCGAGTTGCGGTGGCAGGTCGGCGGCTCGCCGGATCCGGCGACGGCCTTGCGCAGCTATGCCGGCCAGGTGGCGGGCGAAGTCCTCGCGCGCGAACTGGTCGAGGGCATCCCGTCGGATCCGAGCGGCTACGCCGAGACGCTCGACGAGGACCTGGGGCTGCGGCTCTGGCTACGTCGGCTTCCCGACGAGTGACGCACCCGGATCAGCCCGTTGCTTCGGTCGGGCGACACAGCGAGCAGGCGAGGAACCCGTCCCCGATCGCCTGGTCCAGCGCGATCGCCTCGGCGTCGCGGCCCTCGATCTGCGCACAACTGGCCCGGTGATAGCGGGCCCGACCGTGGATCACCCAGACCTCTGGATCGGAGGCTGCGTCGTCAACGGACTTGACTGTCGAAGCCTGACCGCCGATTTCGGTCGCGCCGACACGGTTCGGCCGGGTGAGATACAGCAACACGCCGGCCAGAACGCTGAGGGCGATGGAGGCGACCAGCCACCCTGTCGAGGAGAGCAGCAACCCGGCGACCAGACCCGCGAGCGCTGCGATCAGCAGGATCGGCACGAACACGTGGACTCCTCGGCCGGCTAGCCGCTCGCCGTCGATCTGCCCGCGGCCCCGATCGGCCGCCCGGAATCATCGGAGTCCGGGCGCGAGCGAGCTCGGCGAGCAGCGTCGCCCGCCGGCGCTAGGTGAACGAGCCGGTCAGTTCTGCCGGTCGGCGTCGCCGGCGGCCGCGTTCGCGGGCTCCGACCGGCCACTGGCGTCGAGATCACGCAGCTGGGACTCGAGGTAGCTCTTAAGCCGGGTGCGGTACTCGCGCTCGAAGGTGCGCAGTTCCTCGACCCGCCGCTCCAGCGCCGCTTTGCGCTGCTCGAACTGCGCGGTGATTGTGGCCGCCCGCTGCTCGGCGTCTTGGACAGTCTGGTTGGCCCGATTCGTGCTCTCGCGATCCAGCTGCTCGGAGCGAGCCTGGGCCTCGGAGATGTGGTTACTCGCGGTGGCCTGGGCCTCGGACAAGTGCGAGGCGGCTTGTTGACGGGCCTCGTTCACCATTCGCTCGGCTTCGGACTTGGAGGTGGCGAGGTGTTGGTCAGCGGTCTGCTGCGCCAGGGCCAGCATCTGAACCGCCTGCGCGTGGTGTTCGGCACCCGGCGTCGGAGCGGGAGCGGCCGCAGTCTGGGCGGCCTGGGCGGCCTGGGCCTGAGCCTGCGCCGCCTGCTCCTGCGCTGCCCGGGCCTGTTCCTGTGCCTGCGCGGCCGCCTGTCGCGCCTGGTCGAGCTCCTGGCGGTGCTGGTTCACCTCCTGCTCCCGCTG
>JAFAWL010000028.1 GCA_019241805.1 Actinomycetota bacterium | reverse complement strand
ACACGGTGAGCTTGACGGTGCATTGGACCGGTCAGTTCAAAGTCGCCGGCGGTGACTGGATCAACCTGCCGACCCCGATCGACGGTCCGACCCGATCCACGAACTACACCATCCTGCGAGCCCGCGCCGTCCTACAACCCGGCCAGTGAGGCCCGGAACCCCGGAATTTACTAGGAGTTCCGAGTATCTCGACGCGCTTGAAGGCGGTTGATGGATCTTGATGGGCGCGTGTACTCTCTGGATCGTGCGTCACCTGGTACTTATCCACGAGCGCGTCGACTGAGGCCTTTCACCCCAACCGACGCGCAGACCCTTCGTGCATTCGCACGAGGGGTTTTTTGTTGGGCTGACGAGCCCGACACCGTGGCCGAGACCCGCGCACGACAGGAACCGCGCACGACAGGAACCGCGCACGACAGGAACCGCGCACGACAGGAACCGACACGAAGGAAAGAGGCACGAGATGACCGATCGAGCTCCGCAGAGCGTGACCGGTGCGAAGTCACTGGTTCGTTCACTCGAAGAGGTCGGCGCCGACGTCGTGTTCGGCATCCCCGGGGGAGCGATCCTCCCCGCGTACGACCCCCTCTACGACTCCACAAGGGTGCGACACGTCCTCGTCCGCCACGAGCAGGGCGCCGGACACGCCGCGGAGGGGTACGCGCAGGCCAGCGGCAAGGTCGGCGTTTGCATGGCCACGTCCGGACCGGGCGCGACGAACCTGGTGACGCCGATCGCGGACGCCTACATGGACTCCGTCCCGATCGTCGCGATCACCGGCCAGGTGGGACGGCCGTTCATCGGCACCGACGCCTTCCAAGAGGCCGACATCTCCGGCATCACCCTGCCGATCACGAAGCACAACTTTCTCGTGCAGACCGCCGCCGACATCCCCCAGGCGATCGCGGAGGCATTCCATCTGGCTGCCACGGGACGCCCGGGACCGGTACTGGTCGACCTACCCAAGGATGTGCTCCAGGAGCAGACGACCTTCAGTTGGCCGCCGCGACTCGACCTGCCGGGCTACCGACCGGTGACTCGCCCGCACGGAAAGCAGATCCGCGAGGCCGCGCGGTTGATCGCCGAGGCCCGTCGACCGGTGCTGTACATCGGTGGCGGGGTGCTCAAGGCGCGGGCTACCGCCGAGCTACGTCAGTTGGCCGAACTCACAGGCATTCCGCTGGTCACCACACTGATGGCTCGCGGGGCCTTCCCGGACAGTCACCGGCAGAACCTCGGCATGCCCGGCATGCACGGCGGGGTCACCCCGGTGACCGCGCTGCAGAAGGCTGATCTGCTGATCGCCATCGGCACGCGGTTCGACGACCGGGTCACGGGCCGGCTGTCCACGTTCGCGCCACACGCCGCGATCATCCACGCCGACATCGACCCGGCCGAGATCGGCAAGAATCGCCTGGCCGACGTGCCGATCGTGGGTGACGCCCGTGAGGTGATGGTCGACCTGATCGCCGCCATGAAAGCGGAATACGCCGCCGATCGCCGGGCCGACCTTACCGCCTGGTGGCGTCAGCTCGACCAGTGGCGCACGACCTACCCCCTCGGCTACGAAGAGCCGGCCGACGGCACGTTGGCTCCGCAGTACGTCATTGAACGACTCGGCCAGATCGCCGGACCGCAGACGATCTTCGCCGCCGGCGTCGGACAGCACCAGATGTGGGCGTCGCAATTCATCTCGTACGAGAACCCCTACACCTGGCTCAACTCCGGCGGTGCCGGCACCATGGGCTATGCGGTGCCGGCGGCGATGGGGGCGAAGGTGGGCTGCCCCGACAAGCTGGTCTGGGCGATCGACGGAGACGGCTGCTTCCAGATGACCAACCAGGAATTGGCCACCTGCGCCATCGAAGGCATCCCGATCAAGGTCGCCGTCATCAACAACGGCAACCTCGGCATGGTTCGTCAGTGGCAGACGCTGTTCTACGAGGAGCGTTACAGCCAGACCGAACTGGGCACCCACAAGCACCGCATCCCGGACTTCGTGAAGCTCGCCGATGCCCTGGGCTGCGTCGGTCTTCGTTGCGAATCGAAGGACGACGTCGACTCCACGATCGAGAAGGCGATGGCCATCGACGACCAGCCGGTCGTCGTCGACTTCACCGTCGGCAAGGACGCGATGGTGTGGCCGATGGTCGCCGCGGGCGCGAGCAACGACGAGATCCAGGCGGCCCGTGACCTTCGCCCGGACTTCGACGGTGAACTGTGAACCCGGCCCAACAGCAGACATCCGGAGTACAGATGAGCACGCATACCTTGTCGGTTCTCGTGGAGAACAAGCCCGGCGTCCTCGCCCGCGTGTCGGGCCTTTTCAGCCGACGCGGATTCAATATCAATTCGCTCGCGGTCGGCCCGACGGAGCACGAGGAGATTTCCCGCATCACCATCTCGGTGAGCGTCGAGGGCGCGGCCCTGGAACAGGTCACCAAGCAGCTGAACAAGCTCATCAACGTCATCAAGATCGTCGAACTCGACGAGCGGCAGTCAGTGCAACGCGAGCTGCTATTGGTGAAGGTTCGGGCTGATGAGACGACCCGCCGCGGTGTGCTCGACATCGTCGAGCTGTTCAAGGCGCGCGTGGTCGACGTCGCGCCGGAGGTCTTCACCGTGGAGCTGACCGCCCGGCCGGACAAACTCGAGGCGTTGATCAAGATGCTCGAGCCCTACGGCATTCGCGAGATGGTCCAGTCCGGCATGGTTGCGCTCGGCCGCGGCCCGCGGTCGATGACGCAGGCCGCCCTCCGCTCGGTCGAACGCACCGCCTAACGTTTCGTTCGGACTCCCTCGACATTCCCACCACCGACCGAAAGAGGTACGACCCGCCCATGGCCGTGGACATCTACTACGACGACGACGCCGACCTCTCGATCATCCAGGGCCGCAAGGTAGCGGTGCTCGGATACGGCAGCCAGGGCCACGCCCACGCGCTGTCGCTGCGTGACTCGGGCGTCGATGTCCGGGTGGGCCTGCCGGAGGGATCCAAGAGCCGGGCCAAGGCCACCGACGAGGGGCTGCGCGTGGTGACGCCGGCGGAGGCGTCGGCCGAGGCCGATCTGATCATGATCCTGGCGCCGGATCACGTGCAGCGGGGTCTCTATGCGGACGCGGTCGCCCCGAATCTGAAAGACGGCGACGCGCTGTTCTTCGGCCATGGCTTCAACATCCGCTTCGGCTACATCAAGCCCCCGGCCGGAGTTGACGTCGCCATGGTCGCCCCTAAGGGTCCGGGTCACCTCGTGCGCCGCCAGTTCGCCGACGGCAAGGGTGTGCCCGTGCTCATCGCCGTCGAACAGGACGCGTCAGGCGATGCCGAGGCACTCGCACTGTCCTACGCCAAGGGCATCGGCGGCACTCGCGCGGGAGCGATCAAGACGACGTTCACCGAGGAGACGGAGACCGACCTTTTCGGCGAGCAGGCCGTGCTGTGTGGGGGCGCGTCGCAGCTCGTGCAGTACGGGTTCGAGACGCTGATCGAGGCGGGCTACGCGCCGGAGATCGCCTACTTCGAATGCCTGCACGAGCTGAAACTCATCGTCGATCTGATGTATGAGGGCGGTATTGCCAAACAGCGTTGGTCGGTGTCGGACACCGCGGAATACGGCGACTACGTCAGCGGCCCGCGAGTGATCGACCCGCACGTCAAGGACAACATGAAGACGATCCTGGGCGAGATCCAGGACGGCAGCTTCGCCGCCCGGTTCATCGCCGACCAGGACGCCGGCGCGCCCGAGTTCAAGGCGCTGCGAGCCAAGGGCGAACAGCACCCGATCGAGGAGGTCGGGCGTCACCTGCGCGGACTGATGAGTTGGGTGCAGTCCGGCGACGACGACTACACCGAAGGGACCGCGGCCCGATGAGGCTGGCCGTCATTCCGGGTGACGGGATCGGCATCGAGGTCACCGCCGAGGCTCGCAAGGTACTCGACGCGGTGCTGCCCGGCGTCGAGGCCACCGAGTACGACCTCGGTGCTGCCCGCTGGCATCGCACCGGTGAGACGTTGCCCGATTCGGCTTTGGAAGAGATCGCCGGGCACGACGCGATCCTGCTCGGCGCTGTCGGTGATCCGACGGTGCCCTCCGGCGTGCTCGAACGGGGCCTGCTGCTGCGCCTACGTTTCGAACTCGACCACCACGTGAACCTACGCCCGGCCAAGCTCTATCGCGGCGTCACGACGCCGCTCGGCGGCGACCCGAAGATCGACTTCGTTGTCGTCCGGGAGGGCACGGAAGGTCCGTACACCGGCAACGGCGGCACGATCCGCAAGAACACCGCGAACGAGGTGGCCACCGAGGTCAGCCTCAACACGGCTTTCGGCGTGGAGCGGGTCGTGCGCGACGCGTTCGCGCGAGCGCAGTCACGGCCGCGCAAGCACCTGACTCTGGTTCACAAGAACAACGTCCTCGTGTATGCCGGTGATCTCTGGTTTCGCACCGTGCAGCGCGTTGCCGAAGAATTTCCCGACATCACCGTCGCCTATAACCATGTCGATGCCGCGACGATCTATCTCGTCACCGATCCCGGCCGTTACGACGTGATCGTCACCGACAACCTGTTCGGCGACATCATCACCGACCTCGCCGCCGCGATCGCCGGCGGCATCGGGCTGGCCGCCAGCGGCAACCTCGACGTCAGCCGCGCCCATCCGTCGATGTTCGAACCGGTGCACGGCTCGGCGCCGGACATCGCCGGACAGGGCAAGGCCGACCCGACCGCCGCCGTCCTCTCGGTCTCGATGTTGCTCGATCACATCGGCGAGGCCGATGCCGCCGGC
>JAFAWL010000368.1 GCA_019241805.1 Actinomycetota bacterium | reverse complement strand
GCTGCAAAGACTCATTCGCCTGACCAGCTGCCGTTTGAAACCCCTGATTCGGCGATCTGAATTCGGGGTATTACGCAAGTAATGGATTCCCGCCGGCGAATCCCTGATTGCTGGAGTGCCTAATGTTGATGGACATCGTGATCGCAGTGATCATCGTCGCGATTGCCGCTGCACTCGGTCTGGTCGTGCACCCCTTCCTGTGGTTCATCGTCGTCTTCGCCGTGATCTGGCTGTTCGCCCGCCACCACGCGCGGGCCTGACCTTCGCTCGGTCCGGGGGCGGTCGACCTCAGTCAGAGGCTGACCGCTCCCGGAGCTGCGGTGGCGTGATGAGCGGCAGTGAAGCGGCTCGGCACCCCACCTTCCCCCAGAGCCAACCGCGCGTTGAACTCGCCGATGAGCGGCGCGAACTTCGCACCGTGTCCCGAGCAGGGAGACGAAATCACGATTGGACCGGACCGGTCGATGAGAAAGTCCTCAGAGCGCGTGCGGGTGTAAAGGCACGTCGCTTCAGCTCGAGGGCTCGGGTCGAGGCCGGGGAGCCAGCGACGCACGTAAGCGACGACGCGACGACGTGATTCGGGATCGACGAGCCCATCGGGGCCGTCGCCCCTCGTCGCCGTTCCGGGTACGTGTTCAGCCACCTTGCGGTCGTCGTCCGGTCCACCATCCCGTCCACCGGCGAGGTGGTAGTACTCCTCGCCGTGCGTGCGCACATGAATAACGCTGGGCCATGCGGGCGCGGACGCCTCTAAGCGCGGAAAGTGGAACACCTGCTGCTGCGTGACCCGCATCGGTGGCAACCATACGAGCGATCCGAGCAGCGGCTCGATCCACGCGCCGACCGCGACCACGACGCATGAGGGGGTCAGCGAGTCGCCGCCCGCCAACTCGACCCGCGCCTGATCCCCCTCAATCCGGACCGCGGTGACCGCCCGCTCGAACCGGATCTGCGCCCCATCCGCTCGGGCCAAGCCCAACATGGCATCCATAGCGGCTTGCGCATCAAGAGTCCCGGCTTGTTCGTGAAACACGACATCTCCTTCGAACCGCATGCCGGGCCAATTCCTTTCCGCTTCAGCGGCACCGAGCACGGCATGCGGCACGCCTGCGGCAGCCAAGTGCGCTGCGACGTCGGTCGGCTTTCGCCCCGATCCGAAGTCGAGGCCACCGAGCATGCGAAGCAGCGGGGTTGCGGAGCGATATTCGAGTTCGCGCCACAATTCGAACGCCTCACCGGCCAGTCGGGTGTAGAGCGCGTCCCCGTAGGCCCGGCGCACGACACGGGCGCTCCCGTGCGACGACCCTCTGCTATGGTGCGGCTCGAATTGCTCAAGGGCGATGACGGACACGCCGCGACGCGCGAGCGCCCACGCTGTGGCGGAGCCGGCCAGACCGCAACCGACAACCACGACATCAACATCCATGGCCATGTCAGTCGACTTCCTCCCCGCGCCGGGCTATCAGGCGCCGAACGGCGCGCTTCGCGATCGATTCTGGACCGCGTGATGATCGGATGCGCACCCCGCTACTTTGTGCCGGATAGCCATCAGATCGTGACAAGCCGGACATGGAGTCACCCGCGTCACCTAGGTGACGCGACTCATCCGGACCGGCCACGGGCGATCAGGGTCACAACCCGCGTGATATCTGCTACCGTCGCTCCTGGTTGTCAGCAGTTCCTTCATCGGCACGAGATCGCGACGCAGGATTGTTGAGATTGCGTCTGTCGCGACCCCGGGTGCCAAATCCCTGAGTTGCTCGTCGCAAGACCACGAGGGTCACAGGTCGTGACCGTCGAAGCGACTCCGGAAAGGGTCAAGCACCATGGCACAAGGCACCGTGAAGTGGTTCAACAGTGAGAAGGGCTTCGGCTTCATCACTCCCGACGACGGCAGCAAGGACGTCTTCGTCCACTTCTCCGCCATCGCCGGAACCGGCTACAAGAGCCTGGACGAGAACCAGCGCGTCGAGTTCGACACCACGCAGGGCCAGAAGGGCCCGCAGGCGGAGAACGTCCGCCCCGTCTGAACCGCGCGTCAGGACGAACGCAAGCCCGATCTGATCGCGGCTGCGCCGTTCTCGTCGAACCACCGAACGCCCCGCCTCTGAACAAGAGGCGGGGCGTTCGCCTTGCGGCGACACACTTACGTATGCCCGCCGAGAGTGCGCGATCGTTGCGTTCGCCTCAGCCTCGATCCGTCGTTGGCGCGATACCGAGCGCATCGGCGACGCGAGCCAAGACCCCGATGTGATCCCCGACTGTCTCGAGTCCAGCATTCATGGTGTTGACCGACAGGTGACTGGCTCCGGCGCCGCGCCAAGCCTCGACCTGTCCGACTAGTTCGCCCAGGTCGCCACCCCAACGGGCGCGGCCCTCCAGGCCAAGAGCGGCTGGATCGCGGCCGGCTTCGGCGGCGGCCTGCTCGACGATGGCCCGAGCTCGGTCGAGATCTGGTCCGGGCTGCACCTGGGGGAACCATCCGTCGGCCAGCCGGCCGATTCGACGGTAGGCCGCCGGCGATTGCCCGCCGAGCCAGATCGGAATAGGCCGCTGCACCGGCAGCGGGCTGATACCCGCGCCGACTATCTGTTCGTGCTCGCCCTCGAAGGTCACCGACTGTTCGCTCAGCAGGCGCCGCAACAACGCTATCTGCTCCTCGCTACGGCGACCCCGATCGGTGAAGCGCTTTCCGAGCGCCTGGTATTCGACGGCGTTCCAACCGAGCCCGACGCCGAGGCGGAATCGGCCATCGGTGAGTAAGTCGACCTCGGCGGCCTGCTTGGCAACCAGCGCCGTCTGCCGCTGCGGCAGGATGATGATGTTCGTGACCATCTCGAGCGCCGTGACGGCGGCGAGATATCCGAACAGAACGAAAGGCTCGTGAAACGTCGTGTGCACGTCATAGGGACCGTTCCACGGCGAATGCACGGCGGGGTCCGCTCCGAGGACGTGGTCGTAGGCTGCGACATGGGAGTAGCCAAGGCCGTCAGCGGCTTCGGCATAGGCTCGCACGTCCCTGACGTGGCCACCGATCTCGGTCTGCGGAAATACGACTCCGATGCGCATGCGCCGCTCCGATCGCAGTAACAAATCTCATCGTTGTAGGACCATCGGACGTATGTTAGCGTCCGCTTTCGTTGCCGATTTCCGACCGAGGGAGCTACCTCTGTGACTGCGACGGCGAAAGCGATTCCCGTCCCAACCGAGCTCGACCGACCGTATTGGGAAGGCGCGAGCAAACATCAGTTCGTGCTGCAGCGCTGCGTGCAATGCGGCCTGTTCAGTTCCCAGCCACGCATCATCTGCCCGAAGTGTCACGGCTCCGAGTTCGAATGGGCCAAGCCGAGCGGTCGGGGAGTGATTCACAGCTACACCATCGTGAATCAGACGACCTCGCCTGGCTTTAATGACGAACTGCCCTACGTCGTCGTGCACGTGCAGATCGAGGAAGAGCCCACGTGTTACGTAACGGCGAATCTGCTTGTCGAGCGGAGCGAGTACGACAAGCTGGATATCGATCTGCCCGTCATCGTCGATTTCGAGGACCGCGGCGAGGTCACCGTCCCGCAGTTCCGGCTGGCCTGAGAGGTCCGACATGCCATTTGACGCGAAGAACAAAGTTGCCATTGTCGGCGTCGGCCAGTCCGCGTTCGGCCGAAAGCTGGACCGTCCGACGGGGGCACTCGCGGTCGACGCTGCGCTCGCGGCGATCGACGACGCGGGTCTGACGCTGAAAGACATCGACGGGATCAGCACGTTCCCGGAGAGCACCGGTCCCGGCGTCGGCCCCCAGGTCGGGCTCAGCTCGGCACCACTCAACTGGATGGTGCAAGGACTCGGCATCGAGCAGGTCGACTGGTGGGCTAACGGCGGTGGGAATATCTCCACCGCTATCGGTTACGCGATCCAAGCGCTGGCAACGCACTCCTGCAACTACGTGCTGGTGTGGCGGGCGATGTACCAACCCCGATCCGGTGCATTCGGCAGCGGCACCTCGTCCCAGAAGCCCGCCGACTCAGCACCGAAGCCGGCGCCCCGGGTTTCGGGCGCAGGCGCGTACGTGGCGCCCTACGGCGGCGGCGATGGCCCAACGTTTTTTGCGCCGAGCTACATGCGGTACATGAAGAAGTACGGCGCCAAGCGTGAGCACATGGCGGCTTACGCCGTGACGATGCGCGCCAACGCCAACAAGAATCCCAAGGCCATGTTTTACGACAAGCCGATGACGTTCGACGACTACATGAACGCTCGGATGATCTCAGATCCGCTGTGCCTGTTTGACTGCGACATGCCCATCGACGGTGCAGGCGCTCTGATCCTTACCCGGGCGGAACTGGCGAAGGACCTGAAGCAGAAGCCGGCCTACGTCACAGCGTTCGGCTCGGGCGGGTGGGACTGGCGCGTTCGGCCGCCGGAGGAGTACATGCACGCGACGGCCGACAACGTGGGCCGGACCTTGTGGGCGTCGACCGATATGAAACCGACCGACATGGACGCGGCGATGTTCTACGACGGCTTCTCCCCCGACATCTACTGGTGGCTGGAGGGCCTGAACTTCTGCGAGCGAGGCACGGCCTACGAGTGGATCCAGGACGGGCGGATCGCGATCGGCGGTGAGCTGCCGATCAACACCTTCGGCGGGCAGGTTTCGGAGGGCCGACTGCACGGTATGGGCCACTGGGTCGAGGCCACCCGCCAGATTCAAGGCCGCGCGGACGACAAGCCCGGCGACGGTGCACGTCAGCTGGCGAAGGCGGAGAACATCCTGGTCGCCACAGGCATGACCGGGCACGGCTGCGGCGCGATTCTGAGCAGCGATTTCCGCTAACCGATCGAAAGCATGCGACGGGCGGGCCCGATGGGTCCGCCCGTCGGCATACGCAGACTCCGCTGGCATTCCTGTTCAGGTCCCGCGGGGTCGGCGCGGACTTGTCAAGTCTTGATAGATCTTGCCACGCGGCAAGCATCGAAATACGCTTCCGTGCGGAACTCTTCCAGTCATAGGGAGCAGAGATGACGCTCGCCGGTGCCCATCCTGACGCCGATCTGCTCGAGATCTTCTGGGTCCCCGGCTGCAGTAGCTGCCTGCGGATGAAGGAATTCGTCAACAAGATCGGCATTCCGCACGAAGCCGTCAACGCCGAGGCCGAGCCCGAGCGCGCGGCCCGCCTGGCTGATCTCGGCCTGACCGTGCCGGCCGCAGTCCTGGGCGACGTCGGTGTTCCTGGAGTCGATCTGGTCGGTATCGCCAAGCTGGTCGGCTACCCGTACGACCCGCCGCAGATACTGCCTCCGGGCGAGTTGAAAGCGAAGTACGACGAGGTCGTCGATATAGCCGGCGCCCTGATGAGGTCACTTACCGCGGCGCAACTGGACTACAAGTCCGAGGATCGCGACCGATCGATGCGTCAACTATCGGTACATATCGGCACGATTATGTGTGGCTTCGTCATCGTCGAGGACACCAACGAATTCACGATGGGCTACGAATTCATTCCCCCGGGATACGCCGAGTCGGCTTCGGCCGCCGAGCTCGCCGACCTGCTTGACCGGACACGAGGTGAGTTCGACATCTGGTGGCAACGCATCGGGTTCGACGACCCGTTCGACCGAATCGTCGACTCGCCTACGGGCGTCTGGACCCTGCACGAGGCACTCGAACGAGCGGTGTGGCATACCGCGCAGCATGTCCGGCAACTCGAATACTTCGTGGTCGAGAAGTTCCGCGTGGCGCCGGAGAAGCGGCTGACCGCGGAGCTGCTGGCCGGCTTGCCGCTTCCTGACGGCATCCACGCCGGCGGGGAGGGATGACGGGCGGACTCGTCGACCTCAGTCCCGACACCTTTGACGGATTCGTCGGGAGCGGTCCGGCGGTCTTGCTCGATTTCTGGGCTGAATGGTGCCATCCCTGCCTCGCCTACGAACCGGTCGTCGAAGAGCTCGTCACGCTCAATTCAGCTCGATTGGTTGCCGGCCGGGTAGACATCGCCGCGTATCCGGAACTCGCTGAGCGCTGTCAGGTGCGCTCCATTCCCGCTCTCGTCCTGTTCCAGGACGGATCCATCACTCGACGATTCTTCGGCGTCCGGGTGTTACGGCAGCTGAGGGACGAACTGGATCGGCTTCTCGCGCCCGGAGTAGACGCGCCCTAACCGCGTACTGCTGATGTCGCCGGCCGCGCTATGCGGCTGATGTCGCCGGCCGCGTTTGCCGGGCAGGCTTTCGCGGGCGACCCGTGCCCGACGAGAGGGCAACCCGTGTCACCCAGCAACCTGGTTATCAGAAGCATGCATGACATGGGCCTGGCGGCGTGGTTCGGCGGCGCGCTCATGGGCGCAATCGGCCTCAACGGTGCCGCCAGGCGACGTCACCGACCCGAAAGATCGCTCGCGTGTGGCATCGCGGGCTGGGCCCGTTGGGCCCCGATCAACGCCGTTGGCGATCGGCGTGCACGCCGCCGGTGCCGGTCTCATCGCGGCCAACCGAGCCCGCGTGGCGCTGCACGCAGGCTCCCGTCAGAACACGATCGTAAAGTCCGCAATCACCGCAGCGGCGCTCGCGAGTACCGCGTACAGCGTGTCGACGGCGCTTGAAAACTGGACAGTAGCGACGCTTGAAAAGTGAACACTCGACGATTGGGGAGTGATCACTTTGGAGGACTGGGCGTTGATCCGCCGGTTGGCTGCGGAGGGTGTGCCGAAGGCGCGGATCGCTGCCCGGCTC
>JAFAWL010000315.1 GCA_019241805.1 Actinomycetota bacterium | reverse complement strand
CGGCTCCGGCTCCGGCCCCGGCCCCGGTATTCGGCCCAGCCCCAAAGCCTAGGGACATCTTCGACTCCGACTCCGAATCCGATGATGCCTGCAAGTGTGGCAGCGGCTGCGGTCCCGGCGACTGCACGCTCTTGTAGCGTTCGGCCCCGTCATCACTGGCCCCCCAATCGCGCGAGGAGCGCTCAACCGGCCTGGCGTAGGGCCTCCGGCGGCGCGGGCAGCCGGCCGTCGACGATCGTGATGTAGGCCCGTTCCTCGCGTAGCTCATCCAACGCCGCAGTTGCGGCGGCCAGTTCGATCCGAAGCTCGGCCTGCGTGCGGCGGATTCGGTTCAGCCTCGCAACGAGCACCCGTCGGTCGACAACGGCTACCACGAGCGCGAAGGCACAGCCGATGCTGGCGCCCAGTGCCGCGACGTCGGCAATGCTGAACGGGCCCAGACTCATGGGCGTCACTCTGTCGGACCGCACCCTCAAGGTCAACTGACCGTTAAGATTTTGGCCTTCGGCGTGTCGCGGCCGTCGCCGCTCACCGGGCCCCCTCGCGGCTGACCACCAGCTGGGAGCGGGATCGTGCCGGTTCACCGACGTCTGCCAGGATGGGGCGGCGTTCGGCGCGGGGAGGACGGGGAGCAGGACGGTGATCGAATCCACGGTCTCGTCGCCACCGGAGATACTCGGCCGGCTGCCCGCGGCTGCGCCATCGCGCACGCTCATCGACATTCTGGACGCGACCGCCGCTCGTTACCCGGGCTCGCCCGCGGTCGAAGGCGACGGGCAGGTGGTGACCTACTGGCGACTGGTCGAACTCGCCACTGATCTGGCCGGCCAACTGGCCAGCGCCGGAATCGGTCGCGGCGAGCGCGTCGGCATTCGTCTTCCTTCGGGCAGCATCCTTCTCTACGTCGCCATCCTCGGTGTCCTGCGCGCCGGCGCGGCCTACGTACCGGTCGACGCGGACGATCCGGACGAGCGCGCGCGGCTGGTGTTCGGGGAGGCCCAAGTCGCCGCCGTACTGGATGTCGACTCACCGTTGTTCGCCAGGCTTTCCGACGCACCAGGTCGCGACCGGTCCGTGCGGTCTCGGGACGACATCGAGCCACCCGACCTCGACGACGACGCGTGGATCATCTTCACCTCCGGCTCGACCGGGGTACCCAAAGGCGTGGCCGTGACGCACCGCAGCGCGGCCGCATTCGTCGACGCCGAGGCGGATTTGTTCCTCGCGGACCGGCCGATCGGTCCGGGTGATCGCGTGCTCGCCGGGTTGTCGGTCGCCTTCGACGCCTCGTGCGAGGAGATGTGGCTGGCCTGGCGGCACGGCGCCTGCCTGGTCCCGGCGCCCCGAGCGCTCGTCCGCAGCGGTATGGATCTCGGTCCCTGGCTGGTCGAACGACGCATCACGATCGTCTCCACCGTGCCCACTTTGGCGTCCCTCTGGCCGCACGACTCGATGGACGCGGTACGCCTGTTGATCTTCGGCGGAGAAGCCTGCCCGCCGGAACTGGCAGATCGTCTCGTCGACGACGACCGGGAGGTCTGGAACACCTACGGCCCGACTGAGGCGACCGTGGTCGCGTGCGCGTCCCGGCTGCGTGAGGACGAGCCGGTACGCATCGGATTGCCGCTGTCCGGTTGGCTGCTCGCCGTCGTGGATAACGCCGGGCAGCCGGTCAGCCCAGGGGAAATCGGTGAGCTGATCATCGGGGGCGTCGGGTTGGCCCGATATCTCGACACGGACAAGGACGCGGAGAAGTTCGCGGCGATGCCCAGCCTCGGCTGGGACCGTGCCTACCGCAGCGGCGACCTGGTCCGTTACGACCCTGAGGGGCTGCTGTTCATCGGCCGGGCCGATGAACAGGTGAAGCTCGGCGGGAGGCGCATCGAACTCGGCGAGGTTGATGCGGCACTGCAGGGGCTGCCGGGCGTGGCCGGTGCCGCCGCCGCGGTGCGCACCACGCGAGCGGGCAACCAGATCCTGGTCGGCTATGTCGTCACGGCGACGCCGGAGTTCGATTCCGGTACCGCCTCGGCCACGTTGCGCGCCGCGTTGCCGGCCGCGCTCGTTCCGGTGCTCGCCGTCGTCGACGAGCTGCCGACGCGTACCTCGGGAAAGGTCGACCGGGCGGCGCTGCCGTGGCCGTTGGACGGCGTGGGCGCGGCGCACGCCTCCCACGGCCTGACCGGCACAGCCGGCTGGCTGGCCGACGAATGGTCGGCGGTGCTCGGGGTCGGAGTCGGTGGCGCGGACGACGATTTCTTCGCTCACGGCGGCGGCAGCCTCTCGGCAGCTCAACTGGTCTCGGTCCTGCGGCAGCGCGTTGCGCTGGTCACCGTCGCTGACATCTATCAACACCCCCGGCTCGGGGCCCTCGCCGACCGGCTGGACACGCTTGCGACCAGCGATTCCGGCCCGCCCGCCGCACGTGAGGTTCGCCCCACGCCGCTGACGAGCCAGGCGATCCAGTTACTCGTCACGCTCGTCGTGAACACGATCGCGGGACTTCGCTGGTTGACCGTAGCCGCCACGCTGAACAACGCACTTGCTTGGTGGCAGCCCCGGTCGTGGGCGCCCACCATCTCGTGGTGGTGGCTACTCGTGGGCTTCGTCGCCTTCATCAGCCCGTTCGGGCGGATGGCGCTGTCCGTCCTGGGCGCCCGGCTGTTGCTGGCCGGTGTCCGGCCGGGCTCCTACCGACGGGGCGGCAGCGTGCACCTGCGGCTGTGGTCGGCCGAGCGGCTGGCCGACGCGGTCGGGGCCGCCAACCTGGCCGGTGCGCCGTGGATCTCGTACTATGCCCGGGCGCTGGGGGCCAAGATCAGCCGGGGCGTCGACCTGCACGCCCTGCCGCCGATCACCGGCATGCTCACACTCGGCCGCGGCTGCGCGATCGAACCCGAGGTCGACCTCTCGGGTTACTGGCTCGACGGTGATCGGCTGCACCTCGGACGAGTGCGGATCGGCGCCGGCGCCGCGATCGGTTCGCGCAGCACGATCGGTCCCGACGCCGACATCGGCGCTCGGGCGGTGATCGAACCGGGGTCATGGGTCACCGGGACGATCCCGGACGGCGAGCGGTGGGCCGGCTCGCCGGCCGTACGCGTCGGTCGGCCGCAGGGCGATTGGCCCGAGTCCCGTCCGCCGCGGGCCCCTTGGTGGGTATTGGGCTACGGCGTCGCCTCGGCGATCTTTTCCGCGCTGCCGCTGATCGCGGCCGTCCCGTCGCTGCTGATCATCGGTTGGTTCGGGCGTGACGCTCGCACGATGTCCGTGGCAGTGGCGAATTCGCTGGCGGCCGTGCCTGCGGCGACCCTCGCCTGGCTGATCGCCTACGCCCTGCTCACGTTGACCTGTGTGCGCTTGCTCGGTGTGGGACTGCGCGAGGGCACCTTCGCGGTTCGCAGCCGTCGCGGTTTCCAGTCCTGGGCCACCGAACGCGTGATGGACTCCGCGCGCTCGTTGCTGTTCCCGATCTACGCCAGCCTGGTCACGCCGGTGTGGCTGCGGCTGCTGGGCGCGCGGGTGGGCCGCAACGTCGAAGCCTCGACCGTGCTGATGCTGCCCAAGATGAGCCGGGTCGACGACGGTGCCTTCCTCGCCGACGACACGATGGTCGGCTCCTACGAACTGTCGCGCGGCTGGATGCGCATCGAGCCGGCCCGGGTCGGCAAGCGCGCCTTCCTCGGCAACTCCGGGATGGCCGCGCCGGGCCGCGCCGTGCCCAAGAACGGTCTCGTGGCGGTCTTGTCGGCCGCGCCGCAGAAGGCGAAGAAGGGCTCGTCCTGGCTCGGGAGCCCACCGGTGCAGTTGCGTCGTTCGGCGGACTCCGCCGACGTCGGGCGCACGTTCGCACCGCCGCGACGGCTGAAGGTCGCGCGGGCACTGGTCGAGACGTGTCGCGTCGTCCCGATGATGGTGTCGGTCGCGATCGGCCTCGGCGTGCTGCTCGGCTTGGACGCGCTCTGGAGGCGCGGCGGCCTGGGCCTGGCCGCCGGCTTGGGCGGTGTCGTGTTGCTGGCGGCCGGACTCGTCGCGGGGGGCGCCGCCGTCGTCGCCAAGTGGCTGCTCGTCGGCCGCCTCCGAGTGGTCGAGCATCCGCTCTGGAGCTCGTTCGTCTGGCGCAACGAGGTCGTCGACGCGTTCGTCGAAATGGTCTCCGCGCCGTGGTTCGCCCGGGCCGCCACCGGCACGTCGGTGCAGAACCTCTGGCTGCGGGCGCTCGGGGCGCGCATCGGCCGGGGAGTGTGGTGCGAGACCTACTGGCTACCCGAGGCCGATCTGGTGCGGCTCGGCGACGGCGCCAGCGTCAATCGCGGCTGCGTGTTGCAGACCCACCTGTTCCACGATCGGATCATGCGGATGGACACCGTCACGCTGGCGGAGGGGGCGACCCTGGGGCCGCACGGCGTGATCCTGCCGGCGGCCTCGATCGGTCGGTCGGCTACGGTCGGACCGGCGTCACTCGTGATGCGCGGCGAGGCCGTTCCCGCCGGGAGTCGTTGGATCGGTAACCCGATCGCGCCGTGGGAGCTTGCATGAAGCCGTCATCCGAGACCGGATACGGCGCGCCCTCGCTCGGCGACCCATACCTGCCCCAGGCCGGCAACGGCGGTTATCGGGTCGATCGATACGAACTGGATCTGACCTACGGGATCAGCAGCAATCGGCTGTCCGGCCGCGCCCTCATCGCGCTGGTCACGAACCAGCCGTTGACCCGGCTCAGCCTCGACGCCGTCGGCCTGAACGTCAGCAAGGTCGCGATCAACGGCCGCCGTGCGAAGCGGTACGCGACCCAAGGCGCGAAGCTGCACGTCTGGACCGGCGACGTCCTGCCCGCCGGCGCCCGGGTCACCCTCGACGTCCGCTACTCGGCCAATCCGCATCCACGACGCGGTCGCTGGGGCGAGATCGGCTGGGAGGAACTGACCGACGGGGTCATCGTGGCCGGGCAGCCGGACGGTGCGCCGACCTGGTTTCCGTGCAACGACCACCCGAGCAACAAGGCCACCTACCGGATCGAGATCACGACCGATTCGCCGTACTGCGTGCTCGCCAACGGCCGGCTGACCGCGTGCGATGTGCACGCCAGCCAAACCCACTGGGTCTATGAGCAGCCCGAACCGATGTCGCCCTATCTCGCAACTGTGCAGATCGGTCGCTACGAGTTGGTGGAACTCGCCCGCCGACCGGTTCGGGAGTTGATCGCGGTACCTGCCTCGCTCCGCCCGGCGGCCGAGGCGGCATTTGCTCGGCAGACGCGGATGATGACGACGTTCACCTCGCTGTTCGGGCCGTACCCATTCGGTCAGTACTCGGCGATCGTGACGGCCGACGAGTTGGAAATTCCCCTGGAGGCGCAGAGTCTTTCGATCTTTGGAGCGAATCACCTGCATCCGACCTATCAACGCCTGATCGCACACGAGCTGGCCCATCAGTGGTTCGGCAACAGTCTGACCGTGCGAACCTGGCGTGACATCTGGTTGCAGGAGGGATTCGCCTGCTACGCCGAATGGCTCTGGTCCGAGCAGTCCGGCGGCCAGTCCGCGAACGAGCACGCCCGGCGGCACTGGAAGCGGCTGTCCGACCTGCCGCAGGACATCGTGATCAGCGATCCGGGGGCTAGTCGCATGTTTGACGATCGCCTTTACAAGCGGGGCGCGCTCACGTTGCACGCGTTGCGCTCGACCGTCGGCGACGGCCAATTCTTCGACCTGCTGCGCGGCTGGACGGCCGCCAACCGGCACGGTTTGGTCGACACGCCCGCATTCGTGGAGTTCGCTGAGGCCTCCACCGATGTTGACCTCACCGACCTGCTGAGTACGTGGCTCGACCGACCGCCACTGCCGGCGCTGCCGTCCTGACCGCGGGCCCCGTTGGGAGCGGGGCGGGCGCACATGTACCGCGAGCCGCGCCGTGTGTATCGCGGTACGCGTGCGACCGCCGCCGGCCTCAGTCGAGTCGGGTCGGGCGAAGCCGCACGGCGGGCGGCTGGGCGCAGAGCGCGGCGACGCTGGCGGCGTGCCGAGGGCCGATGTCGACGTCGACCAGATGGACGGGCCTCGGGTCGTCCGGCGCTGACCATTTCACCAGGCGCGGGGCCGCGGCCGGCGCGGAAACGACCACCCGATCGGGTGCGATGGCCAGACCGAAACCGACCGATTTGAGCAGCGCCTCCTTGCGCGTCCAGATGACGGCCCGCTCGTGTGCATCGGGCGGCGCGGGTCGCTCGGCCGGCCCGAGCGCGACGTCGGCAAATCCGTCGAACGCGCAAGCGGAATCGAGCTCGACATCGACCCCTACCGCCCCGACCGTCGAGATCGCGACGGCGACCCGCTCACCGGCGTGCGACAGGCTGACCTCGATGCCGAGCTGGTCGAGCAGCCGTGGTCGGCCATGCGGGCCGCCGCACAGCCGGCACGTCGCAGCGAACCTGAATCCGCTCGGGTCCGCGCCGAGGACCCGACCGAGTTCTGCGCGCAGCAGCACGTGGGCACTGGCGTAACGGTCGCGATCGGACGGTCGCAGCAGCTGGGCACACCGCGCGCGCTCGCCGTCGTCGAGTCGATCGAGGATGACCTCGGCTCGGGCCGGCCGAGCCCACGCAACCGTCACCGCGTCCACCGCCGCATGTTTTCATGGGCCGCACACCGGGCGGTCCCAGCGATGGCCGAACCACTGCGCGAACGCGATCGGAGGCAACGGGCAACAACAGATGTGGCATAGGTGATCGATGAGGGGAGGGAACCCGAGGGTCCGACCCGCCGCGGCCGAGGACCTCTTGCCGCGCTGTCGGGCCGGACGATGATCGGCGGCGCCACGCTAGGGTTGTGATCCCAGCCGAGGAGAGGCCCAGCTGCGCATGCGGATCTTGCTGCCTCCCAGCGAGGCGAAGCGCGCCGGAGGACCGGGCCGAAGGGCAAAGCCGTCGCTGGGCGCCCACCCCGGCGACGATCCGGTACTCGCCGCGGCCCGGGCCAAGGTCGCGGCCGCGCTGATCGAGTTGTGTAGTGGCAATGCCGAGGTCGCGGCGGCCGCGCTCCGACTGCCGGCGCGAGCGGCTGCGGGTGCCCTCGCCGACAACCGAGCCGTGCTCGATGCCGCGCGCCGTCCGGCTATCGATCGATACAGCGGCATCGTCTACGACGGGCTCGACGTCACGACGCTGACCGCCGCCGCGCGCCGCCGGACCGAGCAGACCGTGCTGATCTTCTCCGGTTTGTGGGGTGTGGTCGGTGCGGCCGAGCCCGTCCCGTCGTATCGGCTGCCGGTGGCCGCGAGCCTGCCGGCTCTCCGTGCGCTCACCGGCTTCTGGCGGCCGGTGCTGGCCGATATCGTCCCGACGCTGCTCGACGACGAATTGATCGTCGACCTGCGGTCGACCGACTACGCGGCGATGTGGCGCCCCGCCCGTGACGATGAGCGCCACGTCGGAGTCCGCGTGCTGACCCCGCAGCCGGGCCGAGCTCCGGCCGTGATCAGCTATCCGAGCAAGCTGGGCAAGGGCCGCCTGGTCCGGGCCCTGGTCGGTCGCCGGCCTCGACTCACACGTCCGGCGCAGATCATCGACGCCTGGCGTGCTGTCGGAGGCAGCGACGGGTGGGAGACCGGCCGCGGCGTCGAGTTGCTGACCTGAAGGAGTGGACATGTTCGACATCGAGCAGCAAGTGCAACAGTGGCGGCACGACGGCCTTGACGTAACTATCGGTCGCACCGTGCGTACACGTGGCATCAGCTCACGCGAGCCGGGTCGCGTGGCGGCGTGGACCGCTGACGGCGCCGTCGTGGGCGGTTTGTTCAACGGGGCGCTGGACGACCAGCTTCGCGGCCTGGACGGCTCGCGCCGCATCGTGGAGTTGACGATCGGAGAGGACACGGCCGAGCGAGTCGGCCTGTCCTGCGGAGGTGTGGTCGAGCTGCTGGTGCAACCGGCCGATGATCTGCCCGCACGGACGTGGCCGCTGCTCGCCGCCCACGAGGCGGTCTGCCTGGTCACCCGCCTCGAGGCCGACGGGCCGGGGACGACCGAGACGTTCGAGCGTGGCGCCGAGCTCGCCGCCCCCGTGCGCCCGATCTTCCGGCGTGGTGTCAGCGACGTCGCCGTCATCGAGGACGAGGGAGGCTCGGCACTAGTCACCGCCTTGTGGCCGGCCTCGACGCTGATCGTGGTCGGCGCCGGCGTGATCGCCGACGCGCTCGCCGCCAACGCTGCCCTTCTCGGCTGGGTCACCGAACGCGCCGATGACGACGTTCCCGAGGGCGAGGAAAGCCGGGCCGCCCGGCTGACCTCGGCCGATGCCATCGTGGTCCTGAGCCACAACATGGTCGTCTCCGGCCGTTGGCTCGCGGCGGCCCTGTCCGGCGGGGTCGGCTACATCGGCGCGCTCGGCTCTCGCCACACTCAGGCCGCCCGGGCCAATTGGCTGGTCAAGCACGGCGGCGTGACCGAGGACCAACTGGCCGCGATCCACGGTCCGGCCGGCTTGGACATCGGATCGAACACCCCGGCTGAGATCGCGCTCGCAATCATCGCCGAGATCATGGCGACCCGGGCGGGCCGAACGGGCGCATCGCTGCGCGACAAGGTCTGAACAATGCTGGCCCGGGTCGCGTTCGTCCTCGTGACGGTCGCGGTCATCGTGCTGGCGAAATTGGTGGCCGAACGCATCCGTGTCCCGTTCACCATCCTGCTGACCATCGCCGGCCTCGTGTACGCGGTGCTGCCCGGTCCGAATCTGCACCTGGATCCTGACGTCGTTCTCGTGCTCGTCCTTCCTCCGTTGCTGTACAGCGCGTCGCTGCACTCGAGCTTGTTGGCGATCAGAGCCAACCTGCGTCCGATCGTCAGTCTGTCGGTGGCGCTGGTGCTGCTGACCGCTTTGTCAGTCGGCGGACTGCTCACCCTGGTCGTGCCGGCGTTGCCCTTCGCGGCCGGGGCCGTGCTCGGTGCGGCGGTCGCCCCGCCCGATCCGGTGGCGGCGTTGTCCGTCGGGCGGCGGGCCGGTCTGTCCCCACGCCTAACGACGCTCATTGAGGGCGAGGGGTTGCTGAACGACGCGACCGCCTTGACGCTCTATCAGGTCGCGGTCGCGGCGGCCGTCGGGGGCGGCTTCTCCTTCGTGACGGCGTCCGGCCGGTTCGTGCTGTCGGCGGTCGGCGGCCTGCTCGTCGGTGTCGTCGTTGCGCTGGTCGTGCGAGTTAGCCGCCGGTGGCTGTCCGAGCCGATCGTCGCGAACGCGATTTCACTGGGCGTGCCGTTTCTCGCCTATCTGTTCGGCGAGGAGATCCACGTCTCGGGAGTGCTGGCCGTCGTAGTCGCCGGCCTGATGATCGGCCACGATGCTCCGCGCGTCGCATCGAGCGCGTCGCGCCTGCAAACCGGCGCCGTGTGGCAGTTGGTCGATTTCCTGCTCGAAGGATTCGTGTTCCTGCTCATCGGCCAGCAATTGAAAGAGGTGCTGCGCGGTCTGAAGGGTGAGTCGATCGCCTCGATCTGTGCCGCCGCGGGAGTGACCGTCGGGGTCGTGCTGGTACTGCGACCGGTCTGGCTCTACGTCAGCCAGCTGGTGCCCTCCAAGCTTCATGCGCGCTTGGGCGGCGGCGACGGCGCCCGTCGGCTGGGCGCGGCCGAGATCGTCGCGCTGTCGTGGGCGGGAACGCGTGGCGTCATCAGCCTGGCCGCGATCTTCGCCGTGCCGTTGACGACCAAGGCCGGCGATCCGTTTCCCGGACGCGACCTGTTGCTGTTCTGCACGTATCTCGTCGTGCTGGTCACCCTGGTCGGGCAGGGCCTCACGTTCGGCCCGCTGATCCGCCGGCTGGGCCTACGGGTGAACGCCGCCGAAGAGGCCCAGTTGCGAAACGAGGCCCGCGCGGCTGCGGTCCAAGCCGCGTTGACGCGGCTGGCCGACCTCCGAGCGGAAGACCCGCAGCTGCCGCCGCGGGTGGCCGAGACCCTGCGGGAAACTCTGGATGCCCGGGCGCAGCGCTTTGCGGCACGCATCGCGACGTTGCAGGAGTCCGACGACGGTCAGGTCCACACCTCACCGGCCTACGCGGCGACCGTGCGGGCGCGCCGCGCCATCATCGACGCCCAGCACGAGGAGTTGTTGCGCTGGCGTGACAGCGGGCGGCTGCCGGATGCGAGCCTGCGGACCCTGCAACGCGAACTCGACCACGAGGAACGGACGCTGCCCGACGTGTGAACGGACGCGCACCGCTCCGTCTCAGTGCTTGGGGTTGTTGGCATGCTTGCCAAGCGCCGTCAGCAATTCGTCACCGACCGGAACGCCCAGACCGGTGCACGCGTCCCATCCCTTGCCAGCCGGGTACGCGCCGTTGTTGCCCGTAGTGATGTCGCGCAAGCCTGACTTGGCCGCATAGAGCGCGGGCTGTAACAAGCCCAGGCGCGTACCGGTCGATTGCACCAGCCGCGCGATCAGTCCGGCCCACAGCGGAGCCACCGCACTCGTCCCGCCGATGATCATGTCCTTGCCGTCGACGTAGACCTGATAGCCGGTCTGGGGATCCGCGACCGCGGCGACGTCGGGCACTCCGCGGCCCGTGCCCGACGCGCCGGAGCGCTTCGGCACGTGCAGCTTCGACTGCCAGCTCGGCACCGGGAACACGTCACTGACGCCGCCACCGGTGGCGCCGCCGCCCGTTCCGTTGTTCCACACCGTCTCCGTGCTCACCAGACCGCTGTCGGCATCGGCGTGCAGGCTGGTTCCGCCGCAGCCCAGCACGTGCGGGCTGGACGCCGGAAAATCGGCGTGAACCTCGCCGTCGTCGGCAGCGTCGCCGCTGCCGTTGTCGCCGGCCGCGGCGGTGACCGTGACGCCCATCGCAGCGGCGTCGGCGAATGCCTGGTCCATGGCCGTACGGGCCTGCGCGGTCCAGGCGTCCTCGTTCTGACCCCAGCTGATGCTGATCACGGTCGGCGTCGGATCGGCGTGCGCAGCCGTCGACACGGCGTCGAGAAAGCCTGCGTCCGTGTTGGGGCCGAAGTAGACGATGATATCGGCCTTCGGCGCGATCGCACCGGCCACCTCGATGTCGAGCAGGACCTCGCCGTCGGCGCCACTTGGGTCCTTGCCGACGACATTCGTCGCGCCGTCGACGCCGATCGCGGTCACATTCGGTGCCGTCAGACCGAGCCCGTCGAAGTAGTGGGTGAGATCGGCCGACCCGAACCCTCCACCCAGCTCGATGATGGCGATGATCTGGCCGCTGCCGTCGGTGCCGGCCGGCATCGAATAGATCTTATCCAGTTCGAGGGGGGTGTAACTCGTGCCAGCGGCGTGGGCGACCAATTCACCCGCGCCCGATCCGGCGACGCGGTAGTGCGCGCGCGACTGGGGCCGATCGTCCAAGCCGAGGACGGCGAGGATGACGCCGGCGAGCGCCTCCGGCACGGATAGCGTGCCCTCCCGCTGCCGGTGTCGCACGCGCCCCGCGCCCAACGGGTCGGGGCTGTCGACGACGGTCAGTCGCACCCCGAACAGGTCGGCGGCCTGCCGAGCGGTGACGGCGAGCCGCACGCGCCGAGAGGCGGGGTCGACGGTCACGATCTGCGTGCCGGGCAGCTCCGCGCGCACTCGCTCGACGTCGGCCGGATCGGCACCGTAGCGCTCCTGCAGCTGCTGGCGGTCGAGCTCACCGGCGGCAACCGTCTGCGCCTCAAGGGCGGCCCGTCGGCGCAATACCAAGGTCAACTCGATCCGCTCGTCGGGATCGACGTCGGCAACATAGTCCGCGCCGGGAACGGGCGCGCGATAGCTGCCGGGCAGTTCATGTCGGGGCTGGCTCATGAATCGAGTCTGCACTGACACCCCGACGATTTCAGGAGACAAAAGGGCAGACAATTGCCTCGACGGTTGTCGATCCGGGCCCACTCCGTTCGTCGGTCTGGTGACGTCGTCCGACGGGCGGACGGCGAGAGAGAAAGGCACGACGTCATGTCGCAGTACCTGATCCTGATCTACGAGGACGAAGCCTCCTACGCCGACGCGACGCCCGAGGTTTGGGGCCAAGTCTCCGCAGCGCACGCGGAATTCGGCGAGAAGTACAAGGCCAGCATCCTCGGTGGCAACGCGTTGCAGCCGACGTCGACGGCGACGTCGGTGCGTCGGGACGGCGCCGACGTCACCGACGCTCCGTTCGCCGAGACCAAGGAGGCGCTGGGCGGTTACTACCTCGTCGAGGCAGCCGACCTCGACGAGGCCATGTCGATCGCCAAGGACTGCCCGGCCCGGTTCGGCGGTGTCGAGCTACGGCCGATCATGGTTTTCAGCTGAGCAGTTCGCCGGAAGCCGTTGCTGCCGCTGTCGCGGAGGCGCACCGCAGCGAGTGGGCCTTCGTGCTCGCCGCGACGGTGCGCCTGACGCGTGACATCGACCTGGCCGAGGAGTGCGTGCAGGACGCGTACGCCCAGGCGCTGACGACCTGGTCGCACTCCGGCGTGCCGGATCGACCGTCGGCGTGGTTGACGACCGTGGCTCGCCGTAAGGCGTTGGACGAGCTGCGCCGAGCGGTCGCGCTGCGCCGCCGACTGCCGATGCTGCTCATCGACGAGGTCGAACCACCGGTCAAGATCGGCGAGTTCCCCGACGATCGCCTGCGGCTGATTTTCACGTGTTGTCATCCCGCGCTCAACGTCGACGCGCAGATCGCTCTGACACTGCGCCTCGTCTGTGGCCTGACCACCAGTGAGGTGGCTCGCTCGTTCCTCATCAGCGAATCGACGATGGCGGCGCGCATCACGCGGGCCAAGAAGAAGATCGCGGCGGCCGGCATTCCCTACCGCGTGCCGGCCGCGAGCGAGCTCCCGAAGCGCATCGACGCGGTGCTCGCCGTCGTCCATCTGGTGTTCACGGCCGGCCACACGGCTCCGTCCGGCAGCGAACTGGTGCGCCGTGATCTGGTCGAGCGGGCACTCGACCTGACCCGGATGCTGCGCCGGTTGCTGCCGACCGACGCGGACGTGGCCGGCCTGCTGGCGTTGATCCGATTGACCGATTCCCGGCGGGCGACCCGCACCGATGCGGCCGGCCGGCTGGTGCTGCTCGAGGACCAGGACCGAGCGCAGTGGGACCGTGACGCGATCGACGAGGGGATCCAACTCGTGCGAGAGGCCCTGCGCCGCCGTCCACCGGGTCGCTACGCGTTGCAGGCCGCGATCGCCGCCGTCCATGCGGAGGCACCGGCATGGGAGGCCACGGACTGGCGAGAATTGGTCGCGCTGTACGACCTGCTGCTCACGATCTGGCCCTCGCCGGTCGTCGCGCTGAACCGCGCCGTTGCCCTCGGGTTTCGCGACGGTCCGGCCGAGGGCCTGGCCGCGCTGGACGAACTGGGGGCCGAACCCGCGCTCGCGGGCTACGGTTACCTGCCGGCGGCCCGCGCGGATTTCCTCGCCCGCCTCGGGCGAGTAGCCGAGGCCGGCAGTGCGTACGAGGAGGCCTTGCTCTTGACGGAGAACGCCAGCGAACGCGACTTTCTGGCTCGGCGCCTGGAGCGGTTGCGGGAGGCGTGGCACTAGTCCGCGGCGCCGACCCCGACCTCACGGGCGAGTAGCTCGTCGTAGGTCTCTCGACGTACAGCCAGCCGCGCGACACCGTCGCGACAGAAGACGACCGGAGCCTTCAGGGCGCCGTTGTAGTTGTTCGACATCGTGAAGCAGTACGCGCCGGTTACGGGCACGACCACAAGGTCGCCGACTTCCGGTTCGACCAGATCCACGCCCGACACGAGCACGTCGCCGGACTCGCAGTGCCGCCCCACCAACTCGACCGTCTGCGTCGGCCCGCGCCACTTGCCCACGACCAACGGGGCGAAGCGCTGCCCGTAGAGGGAGGGCTCGAGGTTGTCGCCCATCCCTCCGTCGACGGCGACGTGCGTGCGGACCCCGTGTTTGATCGTCACGATCCGATAGGCCGTCACCTGCACCGGTGCGACCAACGAGCGGCCGGGCTCGACTAGTAATTCGACGTCGGCGCCGAGGTGGCGATGGACGGCCCGTACGAGCCGCTCGGCCCAACGCTCCACGGTGACAATCGGATCACCGGGTACGTAGGGCACGCCCAGTCCGCCGCCGAGGTCATAGACGCCGAACCGCGGCAGCGTGGCCAGCGCCGCGACCGCGGCTTCGAACTGATCCAGTTCGAAGATCTGCGAACCGATATGCGCGTGCAACCCGTCGAGCCGGATCAGCGGCTCACGTTCGATCCGCGCGATCGCGGCCGGCACCTGGTCGACGGGAATGCCGAATTTCGCTCCGACGCCGCCGGTGGCCAACGCGGAGTGAGTCGCGGACTCGATCCCCGGACTCACCCGTAGCAGCACCGGCGTCACGGCGGTCGCGAGCGCAGCGATGCGGTCGATGTCATCGAACCCGTCGACGACGATCCGTCCGATGCCGGCGTCGAGCGCGGCCTGGATGTCCAAGTCCGATTTCGCGTTGCCGTGCATGACGATTCCGGCCGGGTCGGCGCCAGCGGCCAGTGCCATCATCAACTCGCCGGCGCCCACGACGTCGCTGCCGAGTCCCTCTTCGACCAGGAGTCCGATGACCGAGACCGAGGGGTAGGCCTTCGACGCGAAGCAGACCGTCGTCTTCGGGTGTAACGAGGTGAAGGCGTCCCGGAAGCGGCGAGCCCGTTCGCGTAGTGCCGTCTCGTCCAGCACGTATGCGGGCGTACCGAATCGATCGGCAATCGTTTTCAGGGAGCAGCCGCCGAGCAGCAGGTCGCCTTCGACCGGTACGGCCGAGGGCGGCAGCATCTCGGTCACGACTTGTAGCGGAAGCCGTCAAAGAATCGACGAAAGACGCCACCCTCGACCGGCAGCGGTGCCGCCGGAGCCGGAGCGGCGCGGCGTTCGGTCGCGATCGGTGCGGCGTAGTCGGTACGCACGATGGCGTCGACGGTCTGGTTCTCGTCGAACTCCTCGGATCCCTCGATCTTGGGGACGAAGCCGACGAGCACACCGTCGCGCGTGACCTCGGCTTCCAGCCCGGCGGTGCCGTCCGCGTCCCACAGAGCCTCGCGTCCGTCGCCAAGGGCGATTCGGACGCCGAATCGATAGACGCCGGTCTTGGCGACGTGGGCGTTGACGCCGCGCTCGCGCAGCCGATCGACGACCCGGCGGGTGCGGTTCTCTTCCATCGGACCAAGGTAGCCGAGCCAACCCTCGTCTGCCTGGGCGTCGGTCCGGCTGCGGGGTGCGTGCGATGATGCCGCGATGCTGGGGGAGCGGGGGCTCGCAGCGGTTACCCGGGCGCTACGTCCACGGGACACCGCCACGGCGCTCGCCCGCGTCATCGGCCCGGCGGAACTGCCCGAGGGTCGGTGGGACGTCACCGAACAGATCACACTGCGGATCGGCCCGCTAACGGGAGCTGCACCATGGGCGCTGAACGCGCGCAGCGCGGGAGAACTGTCAGCGTTGCGGGTCTTCGTCGATCGCACCCTCGGTCGCACTGTCTCTGTCCAGGCGACGACTTTGGCTTCGGCCGAGGACGCGCGCGCGGCGCTCGACTGGTTCCGAGAGCGCATGCAGCGCAGCCTGGCTCGGCGCGGCCGCACGATCGACCAGCAGGACGTCGAGCCACCCGCAGTGCCGGCGGTCGACGCCACTTGGGCCCACGAGCAGTTCGTCTCGGGCTACGGCTACCGGCTCACGCTGGGCGCGACGCGGGCTGAGAAATTGGTGCTCGTGCACGCTCGCGGACGGCACTACACATGGGCCTGGCCGGAGTTGGTCGACATCCTCGAAACGCAGCTGGCCAAGGGCGCGAATTGCGGCAAGCGGGGCACCGAGCAGAATCAAGGTCATGATTGATGCCAGTCCAGTGACCGAACCGATCGTCGAGCACGGTGAGGGCCCGTGTTATGACGCCGCCACCGGTGTCATGCACTGGGTCGACATGCTGGCCGGCGACGTCATGGGCATCACGGCCGACGGGGACATCTCACGACTGCACGTCGGGTCGGTCGCGGCCGCGTGGCGTCCCCGCTCGGGTGGTGGCGGTGTGGCCGCGATCGAACGGGGCTACGCGTTGATCGACGGCGAAGGCAACGTCGAGACGCTGCCCGAGGTGTGGAGTGACTCGTCGATCCGCATGAACGACGGTGGTTGTGATCCCGAGGGTCGCTTCTGGTGCGGCACGATGGCCTACGACGAGACTCCCGGCGCCGGGACCATGTATCGCCTGAACACCGATCGCTCCGTGGATGTCATGTTCGGCGACGTAACGATCTCGAACGGCTTGGCCTGGTCGCGCGCGGGCACGCAGGCCTACTACATCGACACCCCGACCGGGCGCGTGGACGTGTTCGACTACGACGGCGGTCAGCTGCGTGCTCGGCGCCCGTTCGTCACGATCGACAAGTCCGTCGGGCACCCGGACGGACTTACCTTGGACGACCACGGCGGGGTGTGGGTGGCGCTGTTCGGTGGCAGTGCCGTCCACCACTACACGGCCGACGGCACCTTGGCCGACGTCGTGGCGTTGCCGGCCACCCAGGTGACCGCGTGCGCTTTCGGTGGCCCGAACCTGGGCCGCCTCTACATCACGACG
>JAFAWL010000255.1 GCA_019241805.1 Actinomycetota bacterium | reverse complement strand
ATCTTCGACGTGCCGTACCTGATTTGGTACCTGAGCCAGTTCATGGTCTTGCGACCGGGCGACGTCATCAACACCGGCACCCCGGCCGGAGTGGCCGCGGGCCGACCAGAAACGCCGTTCCTGCGACCCGGCGACGTGGTCGAGATGGAGATCGACGGGCTCGGCCGGCAGCGGCAGACGATGGTCGGGGCTTAAGAGGGCGCGGCACTCGGGCGGATTCTCGGCGCCGCTCGCTGCGCTCGCTACATTGACGCAGTGAACCTCGAGATCAACTCTGCTGACGAGAAGGACCACCGGGTACTACGGCTGAGCGGATCGCTCGATCTGGCCAGCCGGGGCCGGCTCGTCGACGCCGCGAACTCCGAACTCGGGGCCGGCCGCAAAGACCTCGTGCTGGACCTTGCCGGTATCGAGTTCATCGACTCCTCGGGCATCGGCGCCATCGTCGAGGTGGCGCGAGCGGCCGAAGACGCCGACGCCGAGTTCGCGTTGCGAGCCCCGTCCGCCCGCGTGCAACGGACGTTGGAGATCGCGGGCCTCACCGACGTCTGGACCGTGCTGGACGCCTGAGGTACCGCCGGGCGCTGGCTGCCCAACTGTCACTGAGCCCGGGAGCTATATGGCTGCCGCCGATCCGATCATCGCCTCGCTGGCCGCCCAGCACGGCGAGCTGGCTGGGTCGCCGCGGCGCGACTGGCCGAGCGGATCGAGCTGATCGAACCACCGGCCGAGCCCGACGGCGAGTTGCGGCTACCGGCCGAGGCGTGGCTGCGGCTGATATCGGGCCGGACGCGCTCGCCCTATGACGGTGTCGAGATCGAGATCGAGGGCGACCTGGTCAACTCGACACGCCGCGGCGGGTGGTCCCCGGATTCTGAGGCGGCCGCCGCGTCGACCCACATGATCGGTTTGCCAGACTGATCGATGTGAGCGACGCACCGATTTCGGCCAAGCTGTTCGAGCGGGCCCAACACGTGATCCCCGGTGGGGTCAACTCTCCGGTGCGCGCGTTCCGCGCGGTTGGCGGCACGCCCCGCTTCATGGTCAGCGGCAACGGGGCCTACCTCCGCGATGCCGACGGGCGGGAGTACGTCGACCTCGTCGCCTCGTGGGGACCGATGGTTCTGGGGCATGCGCACCCGGCCGTCGTCGAGGCGGCGCGCGAGGCGGCGTCGCACGGCCTGTCGTTCGGAACCCCGACCGAGGGCGAGGTCGAGCTGGCCGAACAGATCATCGCCCGGGTCGGCTCGCCGTCCCTCGAACAGGTCCGGCTCGTGAACTCCGGCACGGAGGCGACGATGAGCGCCGTCCGGTTGGCCCGCGGTGTTACCGGCCGGCACCGTGTCGTGAAGTTCGCCGGTTGCTACCACGGGCACGTCGACGCCCTGCTCGCTGCGGCCGGATCCGGCGTGGTGACCTTCGGGCTGCCCGATACACCCGGCGTCACCGGCGCCCAGACGGCCGAGACGATCGTGCTGCCCTACAACGATCTGTCGGCCGTCGAGGCGGCGTTCGCCGAGCACGGAGCCGACATCGCCTGCGTGATCACCGAGGCCGCCGCCGGCAACATGGGCGCGGTCGCCCCGGCGACCGGGTTCAACGCCGGCCTGCGAGAGATCACTCGACGCTTCGGAGCGCTGCTGATCATGGACGAGGTCATGACCGGTTTTCGCGTCTCGGCGGCCGGTTGGTACGGGCTCGAGCCGGTGGAAGCCGACCTGTTCACCTTCGGCAAGGTCATGAGCGGCGGCCTGCCGGCGGCCGCATTCGGCGGACGGGCCGAGGTGATGGCCAACTTGGCGCCGGCGGGCCCGGTCTACCAGGCGGGCACGCTGTCCGGAAACCCCGTCGCGGTTGCCGCCGGGCTCACCACGCTGCGGCACTGCACGCCCGAGGTGTACGCACGATTGGACGCCGCCGCCCGCACCATCGGAGCGCTCGTCGACGAGGCGCTGAGCGTCGCGGGCGTGGTCCACACCGTGCAGCACGCGGGCAACCTGTTCTCCGTCTTCTTCGCCGAGCGGCCCGTCACGAACTTCGAACAAGCCCAGGCCAGTCAGACGTGGCGTTATCGGCCCTTCTTCCACGCCATGCTCGACGCCGGCGTCTACCTGCCGCCAAGCGCCTACGAAAGCTGGTTCGTGACCGCCTCCCACGACGATAAGGTGATCGCCCGGATCGCCGACGCGTTGCCGGCCGCCGCCCGGGCCGCGGCCGAGGCGAGCGCGGCGTGAGCGTCGTTCATTTCCTCCGCCACGGCGAGGTCTACAACCCCGAGCGCGTGCTGTACGGCCGGCTGCCCGGATTCCGCTTGTCCGACCGGGGCGTCGAGCAGGCCGAGCTCGCCGCGAAGTTCCTGGCCGACCGCGATGTCGTCGCAATCGTCTCCTCGCCGCTGGAGCGGGCCCGCCAGACGGCCGCACCGTTGGCAGCCGCGCTGAACCTGGACGTCGGCCTGGACGATCGACTGATCGAGGCCGAGAACGTCTTCGAGGGCCGCCAGGTCGCCGGTGGTAAGGGCTTGGCGCGCGAGTTCGCCAAATGGCGTCACCTGTACAACCCGCTGCGGCCATCCTGGGGCGAGCCGTACGCCCAGATCGCCAGCCGCATGACCGGGGCCCTCCAGGCGGCGGCGGTCCTGGCCGGTGAGCACGAGGCCGTCTGCGTCAGCCACCAGCTGCCGATCGTGTCGTTGCGCCGCTCGGTCGAGGGGCAGCGGCTGTTCCATGACCCGCGCCGGCGCGAGTGCGGGCTGGGCTCTGTGACCTCGTTCACCATCCTCGACTCGATCGTGGTCGCCGTCGACTACGCCGAGCCGGCCGGAGCCACGCCGAAGGGCTCCGTCGGCGGCGCCTGAGCCGCGAGCCGAGATGAGCGGCCGCCTGGCCGGATTCGGACTCCACAGCAACGTCTTGCACACTGTTCATGCCATGCCGACCCGCCGCCGACTGCTGCCGCCGCTGATCGCCAGCTTGATCACCGTGGCGTTGTCGCTGTCGGCCTGTACCGGCAAGGACGCGGTGAACAGTTCCGGCAACGGCCAGTTCAAGTTTAAGTCGGCCACGACCGTCGGAAAGACCATCCCGGTCGGCCAGCGCAAATCGATCGGCGCCGTGACCGGCACGCTGCTCTCCGGCGGCCAGTGGAACATCGACTCCGACAAGGGCAAGGTCGTCGTGGTCAACTTCTGGGCGACCTGGTGCGGCCCGTGCCAGACCGAGACGCCCCAGCTGGACGCGCTCTATCGCCAGATCGAAGCCCAGGGCCAGGTCAGCTTCGTCGGCATCGACACCAAGGAGACCTCGCGCCAGGCTCCGATGAGCTTCGTGCAGGCCAACAACATCAGCTATCCGATCGTGTTCGACGAGCCGGGCCAGGTCGCGGTGAAAATGGGCAACCTGCCCGCCACCGCCCTGCCGTTCACCGTCTTGATCGACAAGCAGCAACGGGTCGCGGCCGTCTACGAGTCGGCGCTGCTCCCGGCCGACCTGCAGCCGGTACTCACCACGTTGGCCGCAGAGTCGTGATCGGTACACAGTCGTGATCGGTACACAGTTGTGATCGGTACACAGTCGTGACGCCCGTTGCGAGTGGGTCGTTCACGCACGCGGTGCAGGACGGGCCGCTCCTCGTGGCCGCGGGTGTCGCCGCGCTCGTGGGGCTTATCGGCTTCCTCTCACCGTGCGTGCTGCCGCTCGTGCCCGGCTACCTCTCCTACGTCGCCGGATTGACCGGGTCCGAGCAACGCCCGAATCAGCGCCGGGTCGTCATGGGGGCGATCTTGTTCGTCCTCGGCTTCACGGTGATCTTCGTGGCTACCGGCGTGTTGTTCGGCAGCCTGGGCGGAACGATCCGCGACAACCGCGTCGCAATCGAGCGGGTGCTCGGCGTCGTGACGGTCGTGCTCGGGCTGGCCTTCCTCGGGTGGATGCCGTTCCTGCAACGAGAGTGGCGCTTCCACAACCGCGTGCCGGCGGGGCTGGCCGGAGCACCGTTTCTAGGAGCGGCCTTCGGGCTGGCGTGGGGCCCGTGCCTCACGCCGACCTTCAGCGCCGTCTACTCGATGGCCTTCGTGCAGGGCACGGCCGGGCGGGGCGCGTTCCTGATGACCTTCTACTGCCTGGGTCTCGGGGTGCCGTTCGTGTTGGTCGCGCTCGGCTTCGGTTGGGTGTCCTCGGCGCTGTCGTTCGTTCGCCGCCACCGCCGCGCCGTCAGTCGGGTCGGTGGGGCGCTGCTGGTCGCGATGGGTCTGCTGCTGGTCAGCGGTACTTGGGATCACTGGGTGAACTGGATGCACGACCAGTTCGGGCAGACTTCGGGCGTCGGGTCGAGCCTGTGACGATTACCGCGAACGATTCGCTTCGTCTGTTGCGCCGCTTGTGGTGGCGCTTGATCAGCATGCGTACCGCGCTGATCCTGCTGTTCCTGCTGGCCGTCGCGGCGGTGCCCGGCTCGCTGTTGCCGCAACGTTCCCTCAACGCGAGCAAGACCGAGAGCTACATCGCCTCGCACGGTGCCTGGGGGCGACTGCTCGATCACCTCGGCATGTTCGACGTCTTCGCCTCGACGTGGTTCGCGGCGATCTACCTCCTGCTGTTCATCTCCTTGATCGGCTGCCTCGTCCCGCGCATCAAGCAGCACGCGAAGGCCTTGCGGGCCAAGCCGCTGCCGGCGCCGAAGAATCTGGGCCGACTGCCCGAGTCGGGCTCGTTCGAAACGGCCGCCTCGGCGCAGGAGTACGCGACGAGCGCACGCGCGGCATTGGGCCGTCGGTGGCGGGTCGAACGGCGTCAGGAGAAGGCCGGCGTCGTGACGCTCTCCGCCGAGAAGGGTTACAGCCGTGAGACCGGAAACCTCGTCTTCCACGTCGCGCTACTTGTCGCGTTGATCGCGATCGCGGTCGGCCGGCTTTACACCTACACCGGCACCCGCGTCGTGTTGCCGGGTTCGATCGCCGACCAGGGCTTCTGCGCCAACGCGATCTTCCAGTACGACTCGTGGCAACCGGGCCGGCTGGCGGAGGCGGGCGACGTGAAGCCGGCGCCGTACTGCTTCGGCCTCACCGACTTCAGCGCGAGTTACAACGACGCCGGTGAGCCGCTGAAGTTCACCGCCAACGTGACATATCAGAAGGCCTCCGGCGGCCCGATCGAGAAGCACCGGATCACCGTCAACAATCCGCTACGCATCGACGGCGACCGGGTCTATCTGATCAGTCACGGGTTCGCTCCGCAGATCACCGTCACCATGCCCGACGGTTCCACGCAGACCAGTGTCGAACCGTTCGTGCCGACCGATCCGGCCACGTACCTCTCCGAGGGGGCCTTCAAGTTCCACGGACCCTCGGGGGAGAAGAAGGACATCGGCATCGAAGGCTTCTTCGCCCCGACCCCGGTCGCGGAAGGTGGTGGCGCGATCGGTGACACGACTGCGGTCACCTCCGCCTCGCCCAAGCCGGACAACCCCGTACTCGGCGTCACGGTCTACACCGGCGACCTGGGCTCCCAAACCCAGTCGATCTACTCGTTGGACCAGGCCCAGAAGGACTCCGGAGCGTTGAGCAAGTTCGGCGGCGCCAACCTGCGCGAGGGGCAGACGCTGACCATCTCCAACGGCGTCAAGGTGCGCTTCGACGGCTGGACGCAGTGGGCGGCGCTGCAGATCTCGCACGACCCGTCGCAGATCTATCTGCTCGTGGCCGCCGCGGCGATGGTCGTCGGGCTGATCAGCTCGCTGTTCGTGCGCCGCCGCCGGTTGTGGCTGCGGATCACCCCGGCGACGAGCGGCCGCGATCCGTCGCCTACCGTTGTCTGGATCGGCGGCCTCGCCCGCAGCGACTCGGGCAATTTCACCGAGGAGTTCGCGGGTCTGCTCGAACGGCTTCGGCAGGCAGGCCCTCCGGTCGAACCGGCACTTCGCGGCGCTGACGACGTCGCTGTGCGGAAGGAGTGAGGATGGCGGTCAACGACCACCTCGCGCACGTGTCCGACACGCTGTTCACCACCGGGATCGCGACCTACGCGCTGGCCATGGTCGGCTACACGGCCGAGTACGCCTTCGGCCGTCGGGGTCGGGTGGCCAGTACCAGCACGAGCGCTGCCTTCGCCCCGGCCCGCGTGCTCGTCGGTGCCGGCGGACCCGAACTCGACGCCGACGCCACGCCGGACGAAGCCACCGTCGCCGACATCGAGTCGGCCATCAGCGGCGTCGACTCCGGTCTTGATCGGGGCGAGTCCGCGACCTCCGACGTCGACGACGCGGCCGAACACATCGACACGACTGAGCCGCCCGCGGCCGCCGGGCGCCGCTCGCGCGAGGCGCTGGGCCCGCGGTTGGGCCGCGCCGCGGTCGGCATCACCATCGTCGGTCTGGCGCTGCATCTCGCGGCGATCATCGTGCGCGGCTTCGCGGTCGACAGCGTGCCGTGGAGCAACATGTACGAGTTCGCCTCGGTGGTGGGTTTCATCGCCGTCGTGGCGTTCCTCGTCGTGATGGTCCGGGCGCCGCAGATCCGCTATCTGGGCGTCTTCGTCATGCTGCCGGTCGTCATCGTGATGTTCCTGGCCGGCACGGTGCTCTACTCACAAGCGAGCCCGCTTGTGCCCGCGCTGCAGTCGTACTGGCTGGCGATCCACGTGACCGCCGCGGCGACCGCAGAGGGCATTCTGATGACCAGTTCGGTGCTCACGCTGTTCTACCTGATCCGTCGGCGGTACGAGGTCCGCACCGCGGCCGGCCAGAGCGTCCGCTTCCCGATCTCGATCGGTCCGAAGCTGCCATCGATCGCGACGCTGGACAAGGTCGCCTACCGCACCGCCGCGTTCGCCTTCCCGATCTCCACCTTCGGCATCATCTGCGGTGCCATCTGGGCCGAGGCGGCCTGGGGCCGGTATTGGGGTTGGGACCCGAAGGAAACCTGGGCGTTCATCTCCTGGGTGGTCTACGCCGCCTACCTTCACGCGCGGGCCACGGCCGGCATCCGCAAGTGGGCGCCATGGATCAATCTGCTCGGCTTCGCCGCGATGACCTTCAACTTCTTCGTCGTGAACATCGTGATCTCCGGCCTGCACTCGTACGCGGGCCTGAACTGACGCGGCCGCCGTGGCCCGACTGTGCGCCGTCACCTTCCAACGCCAGGGGCGGCTCTTCTACGCCGATCCCGGTGAGCTGAACCCGGCGGTCGGCGACCAGGTGCTCTATCCCACCGACGAAGGCCCGGAGGTGGCCGAGGTGGTGTGGGCGCCCGAGTGGGTCGACGAGGAGATCGGCAACGTGGCGGTGCTGGTGGGTCCGGCCGGTGATCGGGACCTCGATCGGGCGGCGACCTCGCGGCGCAAGCGGGCGGCGGCCCGGGTGGCGGCCCGCAAGCTGATCCGCGAGCACGAGCTGCCGATGAAGGTCAGCGGCGTCGACTGGGTCGAGGACGGCAACCGCACGACGATCTATTTCACGGCGCCGCACCGGGTCGATTTCCGGGCCCTGGTGCGGGATCTGTCGGCGACGCTGCACGGACGGGTCGAACTTCGGCAGCTCTCGGCCCGTGACGAGGCGCGGCTGACCGGCGGCATCGGATCGTGCGGGCGCGAGCTGTGCTGCGCGACGTTCCTGGTCGACTTCGAGCCGGTCTCGGTGCGCATGGCCAAGGACCAGGACCTGCCGTTGAACCCGCTTCGCATCTCCGGGGCGTGCGGCAAGCTGATGTGCTGCCTGAAATACGAGCACCCGCTCTATCAGGACTTCGCGGCCGAAGCGCCGGCCATCGGCGAGGACGTCGACACGCCGGAGGGGCCCGGCATCGTGGTCGGCCACAACGTGCCGGCCGAACAGGTGGTGGTTCGTGTCGCCGCGGACGGCCGCCGCACCGCCTGCGCGCTCGCATCCGTCTGCGGCTCGCGTAAGGCCTACGAGTCCCGCGAGCCGAAGGGGGGCGGCGCGGCGTCGAACCGGTGACGCATTCCCGGGGCGGTGCGCTGCGGCGCCTGCTGATCGACGCCGGCCGCGTGGACCGCAGCCAGTCCGATCCGGTCGTCTCGCTGCGCAACGCAGTCGGGCTCGTCATTCCGCTGCTGATCGCGTTCGCGAGCGGCAACGTCGCCGGGGGCACGCCGGCCGCCATCGGTGCCCTGCAGACGGCGTTCGCCGACCGGCCGGGGCCCTACCGGTTGCGTCTGGTCCGGATGGTGGGGACCGCGGTGATCGCGGGCCTGGTGGGCGGGCTGGCCAGCGGCTTCGGCCACAACACCACGCTCTCGGTGGTACTGCTGGCGATCTGCGCGTTCGCGGCCGGGCAGTTGCTCTCGGCCGGCCCTGCGGCGGCGCAGTTGGGTACGGCGGCCACGGCCTGCGCGATCGTGCTCGGGCACCTGCCGCAGTCGCCGGTGAAGGCGGTGCAGCTCGGCCTGCTGGTGGTGGCCGGCGGCCTGATCCAGACCGCGCTCGCCGTCGCGGCGTGGCCGCTCGGACGGCACCGCCCCGAACGCCTGGCGATCGCCGCCGTATACGAGCAGATCGCCGGGTTGGCCCGCCAGCCGGTCGGGACGAGCGCCGGTCCGCCGGTCGTGCAGGCGATGGCCGACGCCCGGGCGACCCTGGACGGGCGCGGCCACGATCACGGGCCGAGCGTCGAGGCCTATCGCGTGCTGCTGGGTGAGGCCGAACGGCTGCGCCACAACGTGCTGACCCTCGCGGCCTACGCCGAACGGTTGCCGCAGTCGGTCATCCCATCGGTGCTCGCGGAACTCGCCGGCGTGTTGGACGTAGTCGTGCGGGTGCTTACGGGCAACGACCCGCTCCGGGACGCCGAGCGGGAAACGGCGATCGCGCACGTCGAGCGGATCGGTGCGGCGCGGGATCAGCTGGGTGGATCGCTGACCGAGCGGGCCGCCGCGTCGCGGATCGACGCCACGGCCGGTCAACTGCGGGCCGTCATCGAGACCACTCGGACCGGTGCGGGTGAGGGTAGGGAGAACGAGGACGCCGGCGAGCCGCTGGTACGGCTGCCTCATCCGATCGAGGTGATCCGGGCCAATCTGGATCTGCGCTCGTCTGCGCTGCGGCACGCGACCCGTCTGACGCTGCTCATCCCGGCCACCGACATCGTGTTGCGGCTGGCCGGGTTCGACCGGGCGTACTGGGTGTCGCTGACGATTCTCGTCGTCTTGCGGCCGGACTTCGGATCGACCGCTCAGCGCGCGTTCGCCCGGGTGATCGGCACGTTGATCGGGTTGGCGGTCGGCAGCCTCGTGCTGCACTACCTGTTGGGTGATCACGAGGTCGGCGTGATCCTGTTGCTGGGCGTGGCCTTCTTCGGCATGCGGCTGGCCGGGCCGAAGAACATCGCATTGGGCTCGATCTGCCTGTCAGTGCTGGTCGTCTGCCTGCTGTTCCTTGCCGGCTATCCGGCTCACACCACCTTCGTCGAACGTTCGGTCGCGACCGCGATCGGCGGCGGCATCGCGTTGGTCGCGAGCCTGCTCTGGCCCAGTTGGGAGCGGGCACAGATCCGCGACCAGCTCGCCGACCTGATCGGCGCCTACCGCGACTACCTC
>JAFAWL010000248.1 GCA_019241805.1 Actinomycetota bacterium | reverse complement strand
GCTGGCTTGGAGGTCACTGGCCGGCAAGGGACGGGCGAAGAAAAACCCTTGCGCGGATTCGCAGGAGATGGCGCGCAGCGCGGGCATCTGGTCGGCTCGTTCGACCCCCTCGGCCACGACCGGTTTGCCGAACGCGTGGGCCGCTTGCACGATCAGTTCGAACAGTTGACCGGCGGCCGGGTGGTCGGCGGCGAGGAAACTGCGGTCAATCTTGATGACGTCCACCGGCAGGTGTTGCAGTTGGGCAATCGAGTTGTAGCCGGTGCCGAAGTCGTCGATGCTGATGATCACGCCCATCGCCCGCAGCTTCTGCAGGTGCCCGATGGTTCCCGGATCGTCGATCAGGATCGTCTCGGTGATCTCCAGCACGAGCCGTCTCGCGGGCAGGTCAGCCAAGTCCAGTGCGCCGCGGACATCCTCGATGATCCGTGCGCTGGCCATGTGTCGCCCGGAGATGTTCACCGCCATGGTCACCGACTCGTTCACGTCCCACGCGGCCAGCTGAACCAGCGCTTCGCGCAGCACCCAGCGGTCCAGCTCGCAGATCAGCGTGGACGCTTCGGCGGTAGGAATGAACTCGGCCGGCCCGAGCAGGCCGACGTCGGGCCGATCCCATCGAACGAGCGCCTCGTAGCCTTGTATCTGCTCGTTGGCGACGTCGACCACGGGCTGGTAGTGGACGACGAATTCGCCGTCGCGGATGCCGCTGATGATCGCAGCTTCGAGCGCCGCCCGTTCTGACAGCTCGTGTCGCAGCTGGTCGTCGAAGATCTCGACCCGCCCGCGTCCGCAAGCCTTGGCACGATAGACAGCGGCGTCGGCTTCGGTCAGCAGCCGGCTGGCGTCGGTGGCGCCGTCGAGGTTCAGCGCCACGCCGACACTCGCGCCGACCGTAGCCGTATGGCCGTCCCACAACGCGATCGGTGCGCTCAGCGAAGCGACGATGCGTTCGGCGATGTCGACGACCGAGGCCTGCGAGTCGATCGTGTCCAGCAGTACGACGAACTCGTCGCCACCGAGGCGAGCCACGACGTCGCCGGCCCGGACGCAGGCGTGCATCCGTGAGGACACCGCGCACAACACCTCGTCGCCGGCGCGGTGGCCGTACGTGTCGTTGATGTCCTTGAAGTCGTCGAGATCGATGAAAAGCAGGCTGAGTACGGCACCTGAGCGCGAGGCACGGCTCAAGGCCGCGTCGATGAGGCGCAGCGCGTGGGCCCGGTTGGGTAGACCGGTCAGTGAGTCGTGTGCCGCCTGGTGGGCGAGATCCTCCTGAAGGCGTTCGCGCTGCCGGTTCGCGCTCACGATCTGGTCCATCGACACGTTCATGCGTGCGATCGCGAGCAGGAACATCACCACCGAGCCGGCCACGACCGCCCACCCGTCGACATTGCGCCCGAGCAGCAATTCCACCGCCAACGTTCCGGGCGCCACCAGCGTGGCGACGGTCATGGCGGCGAAGCGCCGCGGACCCGCCGCACGCAGCGCACCCTCGCCGGGACGCGCGAGCGTCCGCATCGAGGGATGCAGCGCGGCTGCCCCGAGCAGGCAGGACGAGGCAAGTAGCAGCACCTCGAGTATTCCGGGACTCGGAGCTGCCGCCAGGGTCATCGCGTCGGCGCAGGTATCGGCGATCAGGAGCAACGCGACGCCGGGGATGACGAGCCGGAACGACGCCGGCCGCGGCCCCCACGTCGTGACCAGCCGGATCAGCAACCCGGCGAGCATTACGTCGCCGACCGGGTAGGCCAGCGCCACCACTCCGGTCAGCAACGAGTCGCTCGACAACAAGACCGACGGGCGAGCCAGCACGACCCAACCGAGTAACCCGATACCGGCCGTCAAGATCATCGTGTCGAGCAGGCCGGCAAGATCGCGACCGGCGCCGCGCTGGCGGATGAACAGCACCAGGGCCACGGCGACCAGAGCGTAGGCCGCGAGGTAGTAGGGATCACTGCTCGTCGGTGTCACGACGACGCGGCCGAGTTGCCGATAGGAACCGGACTCGATGTCACCCAGCAGCCAGCAGGACTGGGCGGCGATCAGCGCCAGCCAGGCACCCGGTCGGACCGGTCGGTTGAGCAGGACGCCCGCGACGAGGGCCATGACGGTGCTCGCCTCGGCGGTCAACGTCATCGCGCGTTGGGAGCCGGCCGGCAACAACGAGTAGGTGGCGGTGCCTGTCGCCGCCACGCCGAGAAAGATCCAGCACACGCGGGCGCGGAGACGGGTCGACAGCAAAGCCTTCACAGCGGGCACCCTCCGGTCAACGTACAAAGAACGTCGGCTCACACCCGCTGATATCGCCACGCACATGATCGCCTACGCGGCGTGGTCAATGCAACACGAAAAGTCAACTACGCTCCGCAGCCACCCATTCATCCACACGGGCCCATTGAACTTCCAGCCACCGTTGTGTCTTCTCAGCGTCGCGAGGCACGCTCGCCGCCGGGCAGAGCCATCCGGACACCCGCATCGGCCGGTCGCGCAACGGAATGGCGGCCCACATCTGCGCCGGGTTCACCAAGGTGTCGAGGCCGGTGTGGACCACGACCAGCACGTCTGCCTGCGGGCAGGATTGCAGGGTCGCGATGGTGCCCGCCGGCCGCGGTGGAAGCACCCGCGGGTGGTCACGGGCCTGGGCGGCCTGCCGGCGAAGTCCCGCGCGCATGAGACGAATCACCGCCCGTCGGTGACGGCGCGGCGTCCAGTTACCGCCTTCGGGAAAGAGCAAGAGGGCGTCGCCCGGGATCAACCGTCCGGCCGCGTCCGCGATCATCTCGACGCGGTCATCGCCCGCGCCCGTTCCCGAGGGCAGGAAGCAGCCCCGCAATCGGTTCAGCACGATGTCGACACCCGGATCCCACTGCAGGGCCGCCTTCAGCACGACGACGGGCCGGCGTACCAGGCGCGTCGTGAGGAGTTGGACGAGAGAGAACGAGTCACCCGGACCCGCGTGGCGGGCCAGCACCACCAGCGGGCGATCGTCGCCCACGGGCAGTCGATCGACCTCGACCCGATAGCCGAGCAGCCGGCCGCTGGCTGCCAGCAGCGTCGTCAGGGCCGAACCGAGCAGGGCAGCGTGGCGGTCCAGCCACTGCTCGTCGTGCCGGACGGGATGTCGTAGCCACAGGGCTAGGGACACGAGCACGAGCTTCACGTCCAGCCAGAGATAGACGAGGCCGAGGGCAGCGATGCGCAGCACACGTCTGCGCGGCGTGATCGGCGCGGCGATCGTGGCAAGCACGGCAGCCACGACGAGCACGGCAGCCAGGGCCGCCGCGACCGGAACCCAGAGCGGGTCGATCACCAGTCGACGGAGGGCGCGCGGCGGCAGCCCGGCGCTCACCGGGGCCGTGCCACGCGATCGAGGTAGCGGGCGCTCGCGGCGTAGGCGCGGTCGATGCGTTCGGCCACGCGCCGGGTGTCCCGGTAGCGCAGGGTCGCCAGCGGAGTATCCGGATCACCGCTGGGCAGCACGTGGACATCGACGTCGGTAGGAAGGCTCGCCATCTCCTCGACGAAGCGGTGCCGCCGCGCGATCTCGAAGGCGACCAGGCCCACCTGCCAAGGCCAACGCGGCGGCGTCAGCGGCTGCTCGATCCGTCCGACATGAAGCACGTAGATCGTGCGGGCGCCTAGCCGCGTCGCCCGACCGACCGGGATGGAATGGACCAGACCGCCGTCGAGGAAATGCTCGCCATCCACCTCGGCCGGAGGCAACAAGCCGGGCACCGCGCAGGATGCAATGACCGCGTCGGTGATAGGGCCCTCGACGAACCAGTGCGCGCCGCTGCGTTCGATGCTTGCGGCCACACACTCGAAGCGGACTCGCAGGTGCTCGATGCGTTGTACGTCGAGCTGACGCTCCAACAGCAGGCGAAGCGGCAACGCTGAGTGCAAGCTGGTCCGGTGGCGGGCCAGCCGGGCCGCCTGAGCGAACAGCGAGCTGCCGAAGACACCGGATTCCGACAAGGACGACCACAGGCTCTCCAGCCGGACGACCGAGCTCAAGGACGGGTCCGCGGCGAACACGGCCCCGTTGAGGGCGCCGACGCTGGTGCCCAGCACGAGGTCCGGCGCGATCCCGGCGTCGACGAGCGCACGCAACATGCCGACCTGGGTCGCACCCAGCACGCCGCCACCGCCGAGCACGAAGGCCACATCTGAGCCGGACGCCGTCATCGTTGTCGAGGCTAGCTTGCGTTGATCGGATCAGTGGTCTGATTCCGCCGGAGGGCTGAAGTACGCGTCGCCGCTGCCGATACGACCGCCATGACGGCGCTTGCCCACATGCAGCCGCGCGACGTCGCCACGGCAACGCGCCTGGTTTCCACGCTGACCGCGGTCGGCGCGGGTATCACTGTGCTGTTCGCCGTCCTCACGCCCGGAACGGCCGGCCTCCCGACGACGGTGGTGACGATCGCGATCAGCGTCGGGCTGGCAATAGGTGCGCTGTTCCTACGGCGTGCAACCGGCGAGCATCGGTTGGCCTGGTCCGTGTTTCCGTTCTTGGCGGTCATCGCGATCACCTTGCTCGACGTGCTCACCCGCGACGCGTCCGCCGGCTCCCAGGTCTTCTTCTTCTTTCCCGCGCTGTACGCGGCCTCGCAGCTTCGTCGCCACGGTGCCGCGGCGCTATGCCTGGCGGCTGTCGCGGGCGATCTTATCGTCGTGTTCACCCTGCTCCCACCTCGGACCGCGGTCGTGCAGGGCAGCTACCTGACCGGAGCGGTCGTCACGACGGTCGCGCTGCTCGTGCTTGCCGGCGAGCGCCAAGAACAGCTGATCTCCCAACTGCAGCGCCAGGCGGCGATCGACCCGCTCACCGGACTGGTGACCAGACGGGTGCTCGACAGCGCCGCGCATTCGGCGCTGAACGGGGCGGCCAGCGGCTCCGGCACGGCATTGATCCTGCTCGATGTCGACAACTTCAAACAGATCAACGACCAGCACGGACACCCGGCCGGCGACGAGGTGCTCATCCGCCTGGCCGCTCTACTCATGACATCCACTCGTCCCACCGACACGATCAGCCGTATGGGCGGAGACGAGATCGCGGTGCTGATGGCCGGCTGCTCGGAGGCCGGCGCCGCCCGTCGCGCCGAGCAGATCCTTTGGGACGTTCGGGCGCATACCTTCGCCGTGGCCGACGGTGTCGACATCACCGTCTCGGTCAGCATCGGGTTGGCGCATGTTCCGACCCACGCGCTCGACCTGCGCTCGCTTTACGCCGCTGCCGACGCTGCGTTGTACGTGGCCAAACGAAACGGTCGCGACCAGATCGGGACGTGCCCGGCCGAGCTGAAATCGCACCCGGCGATGGAGCAGCGGTAAGACGCGTCGACCGATCGGCTGACGGCTGGATCACCTGTCCGGTCGGCTGATCGGCGGACCGGCATGAGCCGGCGGT
>JAFAWL010000206.1 GCA_019241805.1 Actinomycetota bacterium | reverse complement strand
CTCCGGATCTCGTCGGCGGAGATCGTCAACTCTGGCATCGAATCCGTCCTTAAGTTCTTTGCTTCTGCTGTCAGTGAGACCTGGTCGGGCCGCGTCATCCGGCCAGCGCGCTGCGCACGCTGTTGAGCTTGGCAGCCACGCTGCCGTCGATGACCTCGTCGCCGACCTGCACGACGAGCCCACCGACGACCTCGGGCTCGATGGCCACCAGGATGGTGATCGCCCGCCCGTACATCTCGGTGAGGGTCGCGGCCAGACGAGTCTGCTGTACGTCGCTCAGCGGCACGGCCGAGAGGACCCGCGCCAGCGAACGGCGCCGGCGCAAGGCGGCCTCCTCAAGCAGGCTGCGGGTGGCGAACGTGATGCCGCGCTTGCGATCCGTGCCCACGGCGTGCGCCAGCAGCGCCCGGGTGATCGGGTTGACCTTGCTGGCCACGATCGAATCGAGCAGCGCAACGCGGCGCGCGGGCGCGACTGTCACCTCGTCGAGCAGCGTGGTCAGGTTGCTCTCGGCGTCGAGGATGCGCTCGAACCGGAACAGCTCGTCCTCGACGTCATCGAGGGCCCCGCTCTGCTCGGCCGCCTGCAGCAGCGAGTCGTCGGCGATCAGCTCCAGTCCGTCGACCAGATCCCAGGGCGACGACCAGCGCAGTGCGACCGCGTCGCGGACGACGGTCACCGCGCTGGCGCTCAGCTGGCTGCCCAGCAGTTGATCAACGAGGCCGCCCCGCCGCTCGGCGGCGGTCGAGGAGTCGGCCAGCAACCGGCGCAGCTGCGGATTGCGCAGCAGCAGCGCCGACACCGAATACAGCTCGTCGGCCAGGCGGTTGAGACCGTCGACCGACGAGAATCGGGCTGCGACGGCAGGGAACTGCTCACGCAAGGTGGCCAGTGCCTGCCGGCTCGCGGCATGCATCATGTGGCGCTACCCGCCCGATCCTGGGCGTCGAGTCCGGCGATGAACGAGTCGACCGTGGCCGATACCTGGGCGTCGTCGGACAGGCGCTGGTCGATGATCTTTTCGGCCAGCTCGACCGCGAGCGTGCCCACCTCGGCCCGCAGCTCCCGGACGATCGCGCCGCGCTGATTGGCCAGCTGTTCTTCGCCGCGGGCAACGATGCGTGCTGACTCCTCCTGGGCCGAGGTCCGCATCTGCTCGACGATCGACTGGGCCTCGGCGCGGGCGTTCTCGCGGATCTGGGCGGCCTGCGTGCGCGCCTCGGTCATCGCCTTCTGATAGTCGGCCTCGGCCTCGGCCAGTCGCTTCGCGGCGGCTTCGCTGTCCGCGACCTGGCGCTCGATGAGCTCCTGGCGATCGCGCATAACCTTCTGCAGCGGCGGCACGATGTACTTGCCGATGATCACCAGGATCAGGACGAACGCGACGAGCTCGGCGATGAACGTGGCGTTGGGTACCAGAAAGTTACTGGCCGCCAGAACCGTCTGCGGCTGCGCCATGACGGCGGTGCTCCTTACTTGGCGAGAACGAAGACGAACAGCACCGCGAAGGCGAGGTTGATGAAGTACATCGCCTCGACCAGACCGACGGTGAGGAAGAACAGGGTCGTCAGGCGGCCCTGCGCCTCCGGCTGACGGGCGACGCCGGAGATCAGCGAGCTACCGGCCAGACCGTCACCGATCGCGGCGCCCACGGCACCGCCTCCGAGCGCGAGCCCGCCACCGACAAAGGCGCCGGCGAGCTCGACGGCCTTTGCGTCTACTGCAGCCATTTCATTTCCTCCAACTGGACTCTTGCGAGGTTACGGACTCGTTCGGACAGGTTAAGGGACCACAGGGGTCGCTCAGTGAGCGCCCTCCTCGGCGGGCTTCACCGAGCTGAAGTAGAGGATGGTCAGGAGCGCGAAGATGAACGCCTGGATCAATCCGATGATCGCGTCGAACAGCTTCCAGATGATGTCGGGCGCCCACAGGATGTAGGAGGGGAACAACGCGATCAGCGACACCATGATCACGCCGGAGAAGATGTTGCCGAACAGTCGCAGCGCCAGCGTGATCGGGCGCACGATCTCCTCGATGAGGTTGATCGGGAACAACGCGAGATACGGCTTGGTCAGGTGGTGGTAGTAGCCGCGGAAGCCCTTCTTGCGGATGCCGGTGACGTGCATCGAGACGATGACCAGCAGGGCCAGCGCATAGGGCAGGTTCGCGTCCGATGCGGCCGGAGGTGCGTATTCGGGATGATGGCCCGTCGGCACCAGCGCGAGCCAGTTCGCGATCAGGATGAACGTGAACAGCGCGATGGCCAGCGGAACGACGAACGGCGCCGTCTTGACGCCCATCGAGTCTTCGACCTGGGTCTGCACCCAGTCGGTGACCGCCTCGAAGAACAGCTGGATACCCCTGGGCTTCCTGATCGAGAGGTGAGCGCGCATGTAGAAGCCGAGCCCGAGCAGGATTGCTCCCGCGATCAGAGTCGAGAGGATCGTGTCGACGTTCCAGGACAGTCCGAAGACGTTCCACACGATGTGGTTGCCGACCTCGACGTTGAGCGCCTCGTGATGCACTGCCATCCCCGCCAGCCCGTCCCCGCTCACTGCTGCCGCAGGCTACGAAAGACCGGAACCGACGCGCCTACGAGCATCAGCACCTGGAAGACGGCGAGGCCGGCGAAGACACCGAGACCGTCGGGACGATCGAACAAGGCGATCACGACGGCGAGCGCGGTGATCGCCGCCAGGCGGACGAACACTCGGCGGGTGAAGCGACCCTTGGTGATCGTCATGTCGGAGCCGTAGCGGGCGACCGCACCTTGCAGCATCCGGTTGTTGATCGCCCCCAGCGACAGACCGACGCAGAAGAACACGCCCATCAGTTCGTGTCCGATGAACGACAGCGCGACGATGCTGGCGATGCCGAGGCCGGAGGCCACGATCACCGATCGGCGCAGGTTCGCGGCTGCGTCGACCGGATAAGTCGCAACAGGCTGCACGGTTGCCTCTCCACTCAGTCCTTCAAAAACGGGCGGATCTTGACGATCGTGTAGCAAGCTCCGGCCACGATGCCGAGAGCGATGCCGACGAGTACCAGTATCGGGGAAGTATGCAGAACGTGATCGAGCCACCAGCCGAGACCGATGCCGACCGCCAAGATCACGGCCGAGGTGGTGCCCATCCCGAGCAACGTGGACCACGTCGGCGCCTCTCGAGCCACATCAGTCCTACGTCAGCGTGCCCCAGGAACCCGATGGCCGTTCGTCGTCACGGGCGGCTCCTCGAAATCGTGTGCTGGCAACAACGTGGTCATCGCGTCGTGGACATCCGGCAACAAACGTGCGTTACCGCCGCCCACGTCCGAGGCGAACCTATCACAGCCACAGGTTCCGCCTGACCACGGGATTCCCCTGCACGCATACGGGAAACGGCGTCATTGGGAGGTCGGATCTGCCCGATTCGATCAACCGCGAGCGGCCGCTCGGCGCACCCGACCCAGACGAGGCACGATCGAGGCGATCACCCCGAGGACGGCCAGGGCGACGACGGCCGCCACCACGGTCCACGGGCGCCGGGTCAGGGCGAAGGCGACGCCGCCGCCGGCCAGCAGCGCCGACCAGAAGTAGAGCAGCAACACGGCCCGGCGATGCGTGTGTCCGATCTCCAGCATCCGATGGTGCAGGTGTTCCTTGTCCGGCGCGAACGGCGACT
>JAFAWL010000149.1 GCA_019241805.1 Actinomycetota bacterium | reverse complement strand
GAATCGCCTGCGCCGCGGACACGATCGCCTGAACGCCGGTACCGCACAGACGGTTCACGGTGTAGGCCGGAACCTCCTTGGGGACGCCCGCCTTGATTCCCACGACACGCGCCATGTAGGCGTCAGCCGGCTCGGTGTGAATCACGTTCCCGAAGACGACGTGCTCGACATCCGAGGGCTCGATCCCTGCCCGCTCGATTGCTGCCGCTGCCGCTATGGCGCCGAGATCGGATGGCGGAACTGAAGCGAGGCCCCGGCCGTATGAGCCAATCGCTGTTCGCGCAGCCGACGTGATCACAACATCAGTCATTGTGTCCTTTCGTTCACTCTTGGTCCGGCCAGTAAGGCTGGCGGAGTAGATACTTCTGGACCTTGCCGGTCGCGGTGCGGGGCAATGACTCCCGCTGCTCCACCGACGTCGGACACTTGAAATGCGCCAGGCGCTCCCGGCAAAACTCGATCAGCGCGTCCGTCTCGAGCTTTGAACCGTCGCGCAGGACGACGAGCGCTTTCGGGGTCTCGCCCCAGCGCTCGTGGGGGATGCCGATCACGGCAACGTCCATCACGTCTGAGTGCTGGTGGAGGCAGGCCTCCACCTCCAGCGAGGAGACGTTCTCGCCTCCCGTGACGATCACGTCCTTCTTTCGGTCGGTGATCCGGAGTCGTCCATCCTCCTCCAATTGACCGCCATCGCCGGTCAGAAACCACCCATCCCTGAAGGCCGCCTCAGTTAGCTCCGGTTGGCGCCAGTAACCAACCATCGCCTTAGCCGCACGAGCGAGGACCTGTCCTTCGCCGTCGACTTGCAACTTCACCCCTACGAGCGGTGGGCCAGCCCGTGCCAGAAGGGCCGCGCGCTCTGTCGGAGTGGAGGCATCCGTCGGCAAGACGCGGTTGGCGGTTAGCACAGGGCCAGTTTCCGTGAGCCCATAGGCGTGGATCATCTCCCAGCCCGTCTCTCGCTCGAAGTGCTCGATTACTGCAGCAGGCGTTGGCGCGCCGCCCGACACCATCCGCGTGACCCCGGCGCCTGGGACTGCCGCGCCCGCTTTCCGCAATTGCTCGGCCGCCTGCACGATTGTGGCGGCGACCGGGGTCGCCCCGCACAGCAGGGTGATCCTCTCGTCGTCAACTCGTTTGAGTATCTCGGCGCCCCGCACGTCACGCTGGATGATGTTGGGGACCCCGAGTGCCGCCGCGGCAAGCGGTAGTCCCCATCCGTTGACGTGAAACAGCGGGAGCGTGTGAAGGTAGCGGTCGCTTTCGCCGAGGCCGAACCCCCACCCCACGGTGACGGCGTTCAGCCAATGACTCCGATGGGTGAGAACGACGCCCTTCGGGACCGAGGTCGTTCCCGACGTATAGTTGATGGTGGCGGGCTCGTTCTCGCCGATTGCCGGCCACTCCAGGCCGGCGCTCGTCGGAGTAAACAACTCCTCATCCGCGATGCCGTCGAGAACGATCCGCTTGGCCGCACGCACCGTCCCGAATTGCTCGTCAAGCAGCGGGTCGACCAGCAGCAGCGAGGCCTCTGCGTCGTCGACGATGAACTGCGCCTCCCTTGCACTGAGGCGAAAGTTGATCGGGACCAGTACGCGTCCGCTCCCGGTGACTGCATACAGGGTGATCAGCATCTTCACCGCGTTCGGCGAAATGATCGCGACCCGCTCACCTATGCCTACCCCCATGGCGTCGAGCGCTCTCACCATCCCATCACAGCGACTCAAGAGCCCTCGGTAGCTCAGCCGCCCGAGGCTGCCGGGCACTCCAGGCTCGTCGACCGCCCCGAGACGATCGGCATTGACCATTCTGGCGCGATCACAAAAGTCGGCCGTTGTCAGCGGAACATCCATCCCGCCTCGCTCGACCCTTCCGTTGGCGATCCGGGCCGCGGGTTCACACTGTCAGATGCCGACCACTCTCCCGAACAGGCGAGAACCCTCCGCGTCACCCTTTGGAGCGCTCGCAAGTAGTCGAGATGCGCCTTCCATGTCTCGTCAGCCTCGAGCCCGGCGGACAATGCCGCAGTGTCGGAGTGGGCGTCCAGAAGCTCGTAGATGAGAGTCTGTAGCGCGTCGTCGCTCATGCACGGATTACATCGCGATTCCGCCGTCGACCGGCAGGATTGCGCCGGTGACGTATCCGGCCTCTTCCGACGCCAGGAAAGCGACGGCGGCTGCTATTTCCGTCGGCTGGGCGAACCGACCGAGCGGAATCAGTGCTTGCAGCTCAGCCCGCTTTTCGGCAGGAATCGATTCGATCATCCGGGTCTCCGCGTTCGGCGAAATCGCGTTGACCGTTACGCCAAAACGGGCCAGCTCTTTCGCGGCCGTCTTGGTGAAGCCGATGATGCCGGCTTTGGCCGCCGCGTAGGCCGCCTGCCCTACATTGCCGTGAAGACCGGTGAACGACGTGACGTTGACGATCCGACCAAAGTTGTTCCGTCGAAAATGCGGGACGCACGCTCGGGTAAACCGAAAAGTCCCTCCGAGGTGTACCCCAAGGACCGCATCCCAGTCCGAATCGTCGAGCTTCCAGAGGACCGCATCACGGAGGATCCCCGCGTTATTCACGAGGACGTCGATCCGTCCGGTTTGGTCGACGACAGTCGCGACGACACGTTCGACGTCGGCGGTGGCGGCGACATCGGCCGCCATCGCGGTGGCGCCGATGTCCGTAGCTGCTGGAACAAGCACGTCCTCGTCGAGGTCGACTGCGAAAACCGTACCTCCGGCAAGCGCGAACGACGAGGCGAGGGCAAGGCCGATGCCGCGGGCAGCACCAGTCACGATGATCGTCCGGTCCGTGAAGTCGAAGGTTGTGTTCGGC
>JAFAWL010000057.1 GCA_019241805.1 Actinomycetota bacterium | reverse complement strand
CTCGCGAAGCTCGGCCCGCAAGGTCTGCTCGTCCCGGGGGGCCGCGATCCGGATGCCGGGGACGATGCCGAGGATGGCCAGGTCCCAGATGCCGTTGTGGCTGGGGCCGTCCTCCCCGGTGATGCCGGCACGATCGAGGACCAGCGTCACCGGCAGGCGATGCAGAGCGGCGTCGAGCAGGACTTGGTCGAACGCGCGGTTGATGAAGGTGGCGTAGATCGCGACGACCGGGTGAAGGCCGCCGAAGGCGAGGCCGGCCGCGGAGGTGACGGCGTGCTGTTCGGCGATTCCGACGTCATACGTCCGCTCCGGAAACGCACGGGCGAAGCGGCCGAGACCGGTCGGCTCGGTCATGGCCGCGCTGATCGCCACGACATCCTCGCGTCGCCTGGCGATCTGAACCAGCTCGTCGGCGAACACCTCCGTCCAGCGGCGACCGGTGACCGACAGCGGGGCACCGGTCTTGGGATCGAAGGCGCCCGACTGGTGCATCTGGTCGGCCTCGTGATCCTCGGCCGGCTTGTAGCCGTAACCCTTGCGGGTGACACAGTGGACGATCACCGGGCCGTCGAAGCCGCGTGCCTGCAGGAAGGCCCGCTCGAGGGCTTCGAGGTCATGACCGTCGATCGGCCCGACGTACTTCAGGCCGAGATCCTCGAACATCCCTTGCGGGGCGACCAGGTCCTTCAGCCCGCGTTTCATCCCGTGCAGGGCGTCGTAGACCGCCGGGCCGACCACGGGCAGACGCGGCAACCCTGTCTTGACCGAGCCCAGCATCCGCTCGTACCCCGGACGTAGTCGTAGACCGGCGAGCTGCTGGGCGAGGCCGCCGATCGTCGGTGCGTAGGAACGGCCGTTGTCGTTCACGACGACGATCACCGGGCGATCGGCACAGGCGATGTTGTTCAGTGCTTCCCAGCACATTCCGCCGGTCAGCGCGCCGTCGCCGACGACCGCGACCACGGGTTTGCGTTCACCGCGTACCGCGAGCGCCTTGGCCAGGCCGTCGGCGTAGGAGAGTGCGGTCGACGCGTGCGAATTCTCGATCCAGTCATGCGGGCTCTCGGCTCGGTTCGGGTAACCCGACAGCCCACCGGCCTGTCGCAGCGTGGCCATCTGCTCGGCCCGGCCGGTGAGCATCTTGTGTACGTAGGCCTGGTGACCGACGTCGAACAAGATGGGCTCGCTGGGCGAGTCGAACACCCGGTGCAGGGCGACGGTCAGCTCGACCGCGCCTAGATTCGGGCCGAGATGCCCACCCGTCTTCGACACGCTGGACACCAGCGCAGCGCGGATCTCAGCGCACAGCAGGACGAGTTCGTCGGGTGCGAGCCGGCCAAGATCGGCCGGCGAGTTGACTCGGCTCAAGACGCGACTCACAGCTTGCAGCCTACGGGGTGGCGGGACCCGTGTGGGCGAGTTGCCCCGGTGCGTCGGACGTGAAGTAGCCGGTCCCCGCTCCAGGACGGCTGGGGAGGGTCAGTCCCGCGTTAGCAGGGCGACGCATTCGACGTGGTGGGTCATCGGGAACGCATCAAAGGCTCGCAACGACGTCAGCTCCCAGCCGTGCTCGCGTGCGGTGGCGACGTCGCGAGCTAGCGCGGCCGGGTCGCACGCCACGTAGGCCACCGCCCGAGCGGCACCGGCGCCGAGCGCACCGATCACGTCGGTTCCGGCCCCGGATCGCGGAGGGTCGAGCACGATCAGCTCCGACTCCGCGCCGAGTTCCTCGATCGCGCGGGCGTCGACACGCCGGCGCACCACCCTTACCCAGGGTAGGTCGCGCACGTTGAGGGCGGCGTCGGCCGCTGCTTGCGCGTCGCCTTCCACCGCGACGACCGCGCCGCTCGGGCCGACGCGATCCCCGAGGACGGCGCTGAACAGGCCCGCACCGGAGTACAGATCCAGCACGCGATCACCCGGACCAGGCGACAACGCCTCCAGGACGGCGTCGAGGAAGGTGTCGGGAGCGTCCGGGTGGATCTGCCAGAAGCCGCCGGCGCTCACCCGGAACTGCCGCCCACCGGCCCGATGGTGCAACCGCGCCGGCCCTTCGACCCGCTCGATCCGGTCGGGCTGCGGGCGGGGAGCGCGTCGTCCGCGGCGACCATCGCCGGCGGCACGCCCCTGTCCTCCGCCTTCGGTCCGCCCGCGCGCCGCGGAATGGACGATGACAGCTCGGGCATCGATGCCGACCGCCACCTCGACGGCGGCTGCTCCGGGCCACGGCGCGACGAACTGGTCCCCGTCACCGACGCCGGCCACTCCGAGGGGACACCAGTCGAGTCGCTCGACCTCGTGCGAGCGATGGCGGCGCAATCCGAGCCGGTCGTCGGAGCCGACCGCGTACTGGGTACGCGTGCGCCATCCGAGCAAACCACCCGGCAGGGGCTCGACGAGCACCTCCCGCTCGAGGCCGGCCAACCGCCGCAGCTGCTCCCGCACGACCTCGGCCTTGAGCTCGCGCTGCGCCGATTCCTCTACGTGCTGCCAATCGCAGCCCCCGCAGCGGCCGGCGCCCGCATGTGGACACGGCGCCGCGACCCGCCGAGGGGAGGGCTGCACGATCTCCACGGCATCGGCGCGGCAGAACCGTCCGCCGGTGTCCTCGGTGATCTCCGCTACGACCCGCTCCCCCGGCAAGGCATGACGGACGAATACCACCCGGCCGTCAGCGACGTCGCCAATCCGGGCCACGCAGTGTCCGCCGTGAGCAACCGGCCCGACCGTGAGCGTGATTCGCGGTCCGTCGCTGTCCGACTGCGGCGCCGGGTCAGACCCGTTCATCGAGGCGTAGGCCATCAGGGCTGGTCGGTGGTGCCTCGTTGGCGCGTTGCTGGCGCTCGTTCTCTTCGGCCGCAAGCGCCGCCGCCTGCTCGGCCGCGGCCTCGGCTCGCAGACTCGACGAATCGAGCTGCCACGGCACGCTGGTCACCATCACACCCGGTTGGAAAAGCAACCGACCCTTGAGCCGCAGGGCCGACTGGTTGTGCAGGAGGTGCTCCCACCAATGGCCCACCACGTACTCGGGGATGAAGACGTTCACCACGTCGTTCGGACGGTCGCGCCGCAATTGCCGCACGTAGTCGATGATCGGTGTCGTCATCTCCCGGAAGGGCGACTCGAGCACGGTGAGCTTGACCGGCAGATCGTGACTTTCCCATTCGGCCAGCAGCGAGCGGGTCTCATCGTCGTCCACGTTGACCGTGAGCGCGGTCAGCGTGTCCGGTCGGGTCGCGCGGGCGAAGGCGAGTGCCCGCAACGTCGGCCGGTGCACCTTCGACACGAGCACGACGACGTGGTTTCGCGCGGGCAACTTCAGGCCCTGCTCGGCCGAGGCGAGCTCGCTGCTGACACGCTGGTAGTGCTTGTTGATGCCTCGCATGATCATGTACAGGATCGGCATCGCGATGAGTA
>JAFAWL010000446.1 GCA_019241805.1 Actinomycetota bacterium | reverse complement strand
CTGACCGAGAGTGTTGATGGTCGGGCCCGGACTGAGAATGACGTAGGGCACCGGCACGACAATCGCGACGATGATCAACACGAGCAGGAGCACGCCGCCCACGACGAGGGTGCGGCCGCGACGAGTCACGCGGTGCAGCCTAGCTGGCCAGCCCGGGTGGGACTTCGGGCGACGAGACCTCGGGCTCGACCCGCGAGGCGTTGTCACCCAGCGCCTGGAGATACGCCTCATGCTCGGCAATCACGTCGTGAGTACGCCGCGGTTTGGCCGGTCGGCCGCGCACGGCGAGAACTGCGGCCGCCAACAGCGTCACGGCAACGGGCGCGGACAACCAAAGCGCCCACGACCACACCCCCAGCGACATGCGCCGACGGTAGCGATGTTCGCCTGCTGCGAACGAGGGGCACGCCGAGCGGGAGTCGTGCGTGGTCACTACCGTGACACATATGAGCGGTGGCAATCTGCCCTTCGGCTTCGGCGCGAGCGACCGCGAGCCTGAGGGGAACGGCGGCCAACCCGACGACCTGGCGGGCAAGATCCCACTCTTCGCCGAGCTGCAGAAACTGATGTCGTGGTCGGGTGGGCCGGTGAACTGGGACCTGGCCCGGCAGGTCGCGATCTCGACGATCGCCGGCGCTCAGCACGATCCGACGGTGGCCGAACGACAACAGGTGCAGCAAGCCATTCGACTGGCCGACCTGTGGTTGGACGATGCCACCGACCTGCCCTCGGGCATCAGTCAGGCCGAGGCGTGGAGCCGGATCGAGTGGATCGAGCGCACCGTGCCCGTGTGGTCGGCCTTGTGCGATCCGGTCGCGGGTCGCGTGGTCGCCGCGATGGGTCAGGCGCTGCCCGAGGAGGTCCGGGCGCAGGCGGGGCCGTTGTCGGGAGTACTGAATCAGTTCGGCGGGATGATGTTCGGCGCGCAGCTCGGCCAGGGCCTGGGCGGGCTGGCGCAGGAGATCGTGTCGAGCACGGACATCGGCCTGCCGCTGACCAAGGTCGGCACGGCGGCGCTGCTACCCGAGAACGTCGCCGCGTTCGGGGCGGGCCTGGAACGTCCGCCCGACGAGGTGCGGCTCTATCTGGCCCTGCGCGAAGCGGCCCATCAGCGGCTGTTCGCCCACGTCCCCTGGCTGGAACGGCACCTGCTCGACACCATCGACGCCTACTCGCGCGGCATCACCGTCGACACCAGCGCCATCGAGCGGGCCATGAGCGAGATAGATCCGACCAACCCGGAAAGCGTTCAGAGCGCCTTGATGGGCGGCATGTTCGAGCCTGAGCAGACGCCCGAGCAACAGGTCGCACTCCGCCGGCTGGAGACGTTGCTGGCCCTGGTCGAAGGCTGGGTCGACGCGATCGTCCAGGCCGCCGCCGCCGACCGGATGCCCGGAGCGGATGCGCTGCGCGAGGCGTCTCGACGTCGGCGCGCCACCGGCGGTCCAGCCGAGCAGACGTTTTCGACCCTGGTCGGCCTGGAGCTTCGACCTCGCCGGCTTCGGGACGCCGCCGCCCTCTGGTGGGCCGTCACCGAGCAACACGGGGTCAGCGGACGCGACGGCGTCTGGGCCCACCGCGACCTGCTGCCGAGCGCCGATGATCTCGACGACCCACTGGGCTACTCCGAACGGCTCTACGCCACCGACGACGAGGATCCGTTGGCCGGCCTTTGATCGGCGGCGGCAGCGCAATCGTCGTCGCTCATGTCGTCCTCGAGATCCGGGGCAATCGGCAAGTGCGCGGCTGCGCTGACGCCGTCCAGATACCCACGCGCCCGCTCGCAGCGCGGATAGCGGTTCACCAGCGCCCAGAAGCGCTCGTCATGACCGGCGACACGCAGGTGCGCGAGTTCGTGCACGAGCACGTAGTCGAGCACCCAGGGCGGCATCGAGGCGAGCCGTACGGACATGCGAATCGTCCCGTCCGAGGGCGTGCAGGAGGCCCAGCGAGTGCGCATCGTCGACACCCAGCGGATCGAACTGGGATAGCGACGCCCGTCCAAGTAAGTGTCGACGAGTTCGCCGGCGCGTTTCGCGAGGGCGGCGTCGCTGCGGGCGGGACGGGGGAGCTTCTGCTCACGAGCCACGACTCGTTGCACCATCTGTTCGACCCAGCGGTGTTCGTCTGCTTTGCTCATGCGGGCGGGCAGCAGGACGACAATGCGTTCGCCGTCACGGTAAGCCGAGACCGTCCGGCGGCGCCGGGCGCTGCGGCGCACCTCCACCTGCGGTACGACCGGCGCGGCATAGCCGGCAGGTTCGATGTCAGCGAAGGACATCTGTGCCGGGCCGCTCATGCCATCACGGTAACCGTGCCGGGTGACAGGCCGGCCCCTAGCGAAGCCGACAGGCCGTGTCGCTGCTC
>JAFAWL010000430.1 GCA_019241805.1 Actinomycetota bacterium | reverse complement strand
GGGGGCAGACCAAGCTCGACAAGCTTCGGGAAGCGGCAGTCGCTGCTGGATTCGCCCATGCGGACCTGATGCCGGAGCCAGTCGGAGCCGCGGTGTACTTCGCCGACGAGCAACTCGGGCACGGCCGCCAAGTGGCCGTGTACGACCTTGGCGGGGGCACGTTCGACACTGCGGTGCTGTTGCGTACCAGCGAGGGCTTTGACGTCGTCGGTCGGCCCGGTGGCCGCGAGGATCTCGGCGGCGAGGACTTCGACGACCGGATGTACCGCTACCTCGCGGCGCAACTGGACGCAGATCAGCGGCAAACCCTCACCGCAGCGGATGCCGATTTGCGCTGGCAGCGAGCGCACCATGACTTTCGCAGGGAGGTGCGGCGAGCCAAGGAGCGGCTGTCGAAGTACCCGGACGCGACCGTCCGCAGCCCGGTACCGGGCACGCCCGACCTCCGCGTATCCCGGACCGAGTTCGAAAGCCTGATTCGCGACGACGTGCTCGCAACGATCGACGAACTCGAGCGGACCATTTCCGCAGCGGGCCAGTCGGCCGACGCGCTCGCGGCGATCTACCTCGCGGGCGGCTCGAGCCGGATTCCCCTCGTGACGACCCTGCTCGAGGATCGCTTCGGACGCCCACCCAGCGTTCTTGGTGACCCCAAGGCCGTGATTGCCCTGGGAGCGGCCCGCGCCCATCCGCACCCGAGTCCAAGGCGCCCCGACCTCACCGACCGAGCCGCCGATCGAATCCGGAGCGAGGGAAACCCGCAGCCGATCCCCTCGGACCCGGCCCGGCTCGACCAAGTCGTGGTCCGCGCGGCACCGCCGGCACGGCCGGGACCAACCGTCTCGCGGCCGCTCCGCGTCGACCCACCCGCCGCGTCGTTGTCGCAGCGGGCCGCAAGTAACCGAGCCGCGATCCCTCCGGCGCGCCCACTCCCCGAATCGGCTCGAGCACGCGACACCGCGGCGGCAGCCGTGACCGGCGTGATCGCCGGGAGCGGAGTGCTGGGGGCAACGGCCAACGTGCTCCTTGTCCTTGATGCGACGAAGACCGGGGCCGTCGCCGGGATCCGCATGGCGATCGGTCTCGGGGTCGTCGCCTGGCTGCTCGTCGCGGCCGGGTTCGGCACCGCGTCCGCCTCGTTCCTCGGACTCATGCCGGATCGGCGGTCCGGATTGCGCGCGGCTGCGGTGGTGGTCGGCGCAGGCTTCGGCCTGGGGTTCCTGTCCGAGGCCGCCAGCGCGCTCGAGTATGCCTCGCAGGGCGCACGCGGGACGTTCGTGGCCGCGCACGGCGCGTACGGGATCTGTGAGCTGCTCGCCGCGGTTGCGGTCGGCGCGGCGGCTGTCGCCGTCGCGCGCTCGGGGAGCGGACATGCTGCGCGGGCAGCCGCACGGCTGGCCAACGCGTGTTCGGTCGCCGGCGCGAGCCTCCTGATGTTCGCGGCTGCGTCGATCCTCTACCTCGTCACCTACACGAGCACGTCGGCCCGCGCCGCGATCAGCGGCGGCCTCGGCCTGCAGATTGCCGGCGGCGCCCTCGCGGCGGGAGGCGCGTTCATCGCCGCGACGGCGTTCCTGTCCGACGAGAACCGATCGGGAGCGACGCGGCGCCAAGTGCTAGCGGCCGGTGCGTGTGTCGCGGCACTCGGCTTCGGGATTGTCGCGCTTGGCAGCGGCATGCAAGCCGCGGTCGCGGGTGCAGGCGGAGCGAGCAGTCGAACGATCGTTTCCGACTGGCTCCTCACCGGACAGCAGATCTGCTGGGTCATCGCGCTGTGCGCGGGGGCCATCGGGACCGGTCGGCGTATCTGACAGTGGGCCGGAATCTCTAACCCTTCAGGCCATCGACGCGAGGTAGGAACTCTGATGAACGTCTGTCCGAGGTGTGGACGCGAGAAGAACGACGGCCGCGACTTCTGTAGCTGTGGCGAATACCTGCGCTGGGAGCCGACACAACGCGTGCGCGCAATCAAGGCGACGGTGCACACGGTCGAACCGGCGGACGCCGAGCCGCTCGGCTCGTCCCCCGGCGGCCCGCCGCAACATCAGGTGACGCTGGCACCGGCCGGCGCACGTGCGACGCTGCGACCACGCTCACCCGAGGACGACTCGCCAGGGTCGACGCAGGCGCCTGCGCGCTCAGCCGGCACCCCGGCGAGGCACGCCGCGACCCTCCACCTTCGCCTTCCCGAGCGAGATCTGGAATCGGATCGAGTGGTGGCGACGAAAGTGGCCGCGGGACAGCGAACGACCCTGATCGGACTCATCCGCAACGAAGGCAACGTCGTCGACAACTACGACCTGTCGGTGCGCGGACTGGCGCAGGCGTGGTGGACCGCGTCCCCATCAACCGTCTATCTCGTTCCGTACGGCACCGGCGGTTCCTACGAGCAGGAGGTCACCGTCGAGCTGCATCCGCCGCGAACGTCCGAGGCTTACGCCAAGGAGTGGAACTTCGAAATCGTTCTGTATTCGCGGGCGTCGGGCCGGGAGGTGGCGAGCGCCCCCGCAACGCTGGGCATCGACCCCTACGAGGATCTCGCGGCGAAGCTCGTGCCTGACCGGGCCTCGGGCCGCTTGAAGGCACGTCTCGTGGTCACCGTGCGCAACCGAGCCAACGCGCCTGTGGGCTGTCGATTGCACGCGCAGGATTCCGAGGGCCAGTGCCGGTTCCGCTTCACCCAGCCGAGCGGCGCCGTCGAGCCCGGGACAGGCGTGGAAGTGCCCGTCATGGTCTTACCGCCCAAGCAGATCTGGATCGGCCGGCCCAAGGACCGTGCGCTCACCGTGGCCGCCACGCCGGACGGCTCCGACACGGCGGCGGCGGTGCTCACGGCGACCTACCGTCAGCGGCCGTGGCTGCCATGGTGGCTGTCACTGGTCGTGCCGATCGTGGGCGCCATCGTGGCCGCCGTCCTCCTGCTGCTCCCCAAGCAGGTCGTGGTCCCCAACCTGACGCACGCCCAGAGCGTGTTCGCGGCTGAGAAGATCGCGATCGTCGCTGGCCTCACCGTCTCGCCGCAAGTCACCTCGGTTCCGGGCGGCAAGGCGACGCCCGGCACGATCGTCGATCAGACGCCTCAAGCCGGAGCGAAGGTCAAGCGAGGCACGGCCATCCAGGTCGAGGTCGCAGTCGCCTCCGACATGACCACGGTCCCGAATGTCGTGGGCGGGACGCCGGTCGCCGCCGACGGGACGCTGCGCGCCGCCCACCTGGTCCTCGGCACGGTCAACCCACAGCCGCCGGATCCCAATGCACAGATCACGGCTCAGCTCCCGGTGGCGGGATCACCCGTCGCCGATGGCACCGCCGTGACCGTCTACGTGAAGCCGACGCCCTCCTCGAACGGCGGGAGCACCACCAAACCCGGCAAGTCGATCGCCCTTCCGTCGCTCGCCGGAGCGACGGTGGCGGCAGCGGTTCAGCAGCTCAGCCAGCTCGGACTCTCGCCGAGGACCGTCCCGCAGTTCAGCTCGGCACCGTCCGGGCAACTGATCGGCACCGATCCGCCGTCCGGCGCATCTCTGCCGTCCGGCGCCACCGTGCAGCTCAACGTTTCGGCGGGCTACCCGGAGATCTCCTACGACGACGGGTCGCAGGTGCATGTTGTAGACGGCGCTACGGGCAAGGCGGCGGGCACCAATCCACCGAGCCCGCCCACGGATGAAGCGACGTGGAGCCCCGACGGTAACCAGCTCGTGTACGTCCAGGGTAAGTCGGCCGACGCGGGCCAGCTCATGTTGTTCACACCCAATCAGCAGGGAGCCGAGCCGGTGGCGTTGACCAGCCTGACCAGCAACGTGCGCGACCCGGCGTTCGCGCCGAACGGCCAGGTCTTGGCCTTCGTCGACCGCAGTCAGGGATTCGGGAGACTGTGCTTCGGGACGGTCAGCACGTCGGCGCCGCTGAACACGAACAACTGCACGAGCATCGCGGGCTACGACCTGGGCGGCCCGATCTCATGGTCACCGGACGGCAAGGCGATATTGGTGTTCGGGGCGCTTCGCAGCGACAAGACTCAATTTGGACTGATCGAGTTCCGCACCGCCGCCGCGTTTTCGCCCAACTCGGCGCAGTGGGATCAGGGGAGGGCGGCGACACAGCCGGGCCAGGACGTGATCGCGGGAGCGTTCTCTCCCGATGGAAAGCACGTGGCGCTCGTCTCGGACTATGGACAGTCCGGCTTTCACCTCTTCATCGCCCCCGCCGACACGTTCGATGTCACCAAGGCGACCGTGTACGCGGCCGAGGCGTGTCAGGTGAGCTGGAGATCCGACAGCCAGGCGCTGGCCGTCATGCAGAGCACGAGCGGCTGCACGGCGACCCCCGGCCAGTATCCGAGCGGAGACGTCGTGACCCTTACGTTGGCGAATCCCGACCAGCAGACGATCGTCGCCTCGAACGCCGAGAATCCGTCGTGGCAGCCGCGATCGCTGAGTGGGTGAGATGGAGGCGACTGTCCATCCCGGAGCCGCGCAACGCCTCGTGCTCGTTCTGCCCGGAGCTTGCGCTTGCCGGTACAGACGCCGGCGCAGGTCAGGCCTACGGATCCGTTGGCTCGCGCCTGAGACCGCGTTTCATGACCAGGCCGACGATCACCATGATCGTGCCGATGGTCATGACGAGGCCGCCGGTGGCCGCGATCAGCAGACCGGTGGCGTCGATGCACGCTGCCGCCGATGCCGCGACCTTCTGAGCGCGGTTAATGCAAGCGAGGATCGGTGAGACCCACCTCGCGTACCCCACCAACGCGACGCTCAGGCCGGCGAGCATGAAGGCAAGGCCGCCGGCCATCAATCGAGACGCCCGACGTCGCGCCCGATCGCTTCGTCCAGTACGCCCATCGCCAGAAAGGGCGGTGAGTTGCGCTGAGCGTGCCGTTGCCGCGCCTGACTCAGCCGCGCCCTTCAGGCCGAGCTCCACTGGGCCGAGGCGAACACGGTCGCCCGCGTGCAACACGCGCGGTTGGGTCACTCGCTCGCCGTTGATGATGACGCCGGCGCG